>NZ_JASHIT010000012.1:0-120334 GCF_030733595.1 Halomonas sp. MMSF_3323
CTCCGCCGCGAGTGCGGCGGAGACCCGGTGGTAGTGGCGGCGGGCGGGGCTGGTCATCGTGACTCCTTATCAGGCGCTAAAGTCGCCCAGCTCGATGTTCTCGATCAGGCAGCCGGCGCCGAAGTCCTCCACCACGTAGGCGTCGTTGGAGCTCTCGTAGTTCTCGATGCGGTTGCGCTTGGGGTTCTCGCTGACGTAGCGGCGGCGGGCGCCGTTCTGCCAATAGATCGAGAGGTTATCCAGGGTGGTGACCAGGATGGCGTTGTCGGGAAAGAACGGCACCTGGAGGCCCTGCTGTCCGCCGATACGCTTCTGGCTGATGATCACGTCCATGGCCTGCTGTTCGGTGGGCGGCTGGGTCTGGTTGATCAACGGGAAGTACTTGTCGGCCATCAGCTTGCGCCCGACGATCGCGACCAGGTCGGTGGCGTTGCGGAACCAGGGATCGATCAGCTCGTTGACCGCGTCGTAGACGACAGCGTCGAGGTTCTCGTAGTCGCCACTCTTGCCTACCTTGATGGTCCCGGCGGTAGCGCCTTCCTTGAGCACCCGGGCCGGGGCCTGGGTACGGTAGTGCTGGAGCCAGCCGATGTTGACGTCTTGCAGCATCGGGTTGGTGGCGGCGTTGGTCTGAGCGGCGGCGGAGGTGCCATTGAAGCCGATCATGATCCGGTCCAGCGCCTGCTGGCGGACGATGGCGTCGCGCACCAGCTCCTGGAAGTTCGGGAACTTGGCCCAGGCGTCGAGCTTGCCGTAGCCAAGGTGGGTGTCGAACTCGGTAAGGCGGCACTCGTAGCCTTGGGAATCCAGCGTCGAGAGGTCGCGGGTCTCGCGATCCTTCTGGCTGACGTCGGTGCGTGCGGCGATCGGGCCGGAGACGCCGAGGGCGAGTTTCTCCCCCTTCAATTCGTCGACGCCGATCATGTTGATGCGGCCCAGGAAGTCACTGGACTCCTGGATACGCTTCTCCAGGCGCTGTTGGACGCTGGGGTCGACGGCGAACTTTTGACTGGCCGCTTGTACGCCATTGAGTTTCGCCACCTGGGCGGTGAAACGGTTGAAAAGGTTGCGGGTATCGTTGCGCATGAGCGGTTCGGTTCCTTAGCAGTCGGTGACGATGCTGCCGTCGTTGCCGGTGGCGCGTGAACGGTGGTGTTGCGGAGAGGGGGCGTTGTCGAGCTGGGTGTGAAGCTCGTCGAAGCGACGTTTGAGGTCGTCGTGGGCGGTCTTCAGCTCGTTGAAGGCGTCGGTGGAAGGACGTGCTTCAAGCTCGGATTCCAGCGCCTCATGACGCTTCACGAACAGCTCGAAGGTCTGCTCCAGGTCCTTGCTGAAGGCGTCGAACCCGGCCTGTGTTCTGGCGGTGCTCTTGGCGTCGTGCTTCTTGAACAGCGCGGTGATGCGCTCGGTCAGGCTGGGGCCTTTGTCGGGCTCCGGCAGCGCGTCGGAGAAGTCCAGTTCGACCTCCACGGCGGCGGTGAACAGGTTTTCGGGACGTTGCTTGCGCGCCGCCAACGGGGAGGCGCTGCCCTGTTTGGCGCTGAACTGCAGCATCTCGGTACCGAGGCTAGCGGGGCTGTCGGTAACGGCCAGGCCGACGAAATAGGCTTCACCACTGCCGGCGAAGTCGGGGTCGACCTCGATGCTGGTGTAGACCTTCTGTCGTTCGCCGTTGATCTGCTTGAGCTTGTCGGTAGGGTCGATATCCGCGAACAGGCCCAGCTTGCCGTCCTCGACCTCTTCGGCCTTCAGGGCCTTGATGTCGCCCAGGGCGGGGAAGGGGCCGTCATGGAACATGCCGCGCATGTGTTCCATCCACACACGGGCACCGTACTTCTTGGGGTCGTAATTGCCGGCCATCTGCGTGATCCAGTCACGCGAGATGATCCGGCCGTCGGTGGTGGCGCCTTCGGTGGCGACGCGGAAGAAGGGCATGGGGTGTCCTCGGTTCATGGGCTCTCGATGCTGCCGTCAGGTTCCGCCCCGTCCCCAATAGCCTCAACCATTTGCCGTTGTGACCAGGCGCTGTCACAACGCTGGCCAGGTAACGCTGAGCGATGGCGCGAGTAGGCTGGCGGCATGACTCCCACGACCGATATCAACGACGACGGCGGCCGCCTCTCCGCCCGACACCTCTACTGGACGGGGTGGCGCATTGCGCGCATCGCCGAGTTTCTCGACCTGCCTCGGGCCACCATCGACAGTTGGAAAAAGCGCGACGCTTGGGACGACGCCACACCGACGCAACGGATCGAGGGCGCGCTTGAGGCACGCATGATCCAGTTGATCTGGAAGGACCAGAAAGAGGGCAAGGACTTCAAGGAGCTGGACTTGCTGGGCAGGCAGGTCGAGCGGCTGGCCCGGGTGCACAAGTATCAGGGCAGCGGCAAGGAGAGCGATCTCAATCCCAACATCGATCGGCGCAACGCCGGGCCGAAGCGCAAGCCGAAGACTAACGACGTCGGCGACGAGGGCGTGATCCAGATCGTCGAGGCCTTCGAGGCTTCGCTATTCGATTACCAGCGCACCTGGTACCGGGCCGGCCAGCATGAGCGGATCCGCAACCTGCTCAAGAGCCGCCAGATCGGCGCCACCTGGTACTTCGCCCGGGAGGCGATCGCCGATGCCCTGGAGACCGGCAAGAACAAGATATTCATGTCGGCGAGTAAGGCCCAGGCCCACATCTTCAAGCACTACATCGTGCAGTTCGTGAAGGAGGTCACCGGCGTCGAGCTCAAGGGCGACCCGATCATCCTCGCCAATGGTGCCGAGCTGCACTTCCTGGGGACCAACGCCAAGACGGCCCAGGGCTACCACGGCGACACCTACCTGGATGAGTACTTCTGGATCCACGGCTTCGAGACCTTCCGCAAGGTGACCAGCGGGATGGCGATGCACAAGAAGTGGCGCCAGACATACTTCTCGACGCCGTCGAGCGTGGCCCATGAGGCCTACCCGTTCTGGACCGGTGAGCGCTTCAACAAGCGGCGCAAGAAGGCAGATCGGGTAAAGATCGATGTCGGCCACGCGGCGCTCAAGGACGGCGCTCGCGGGCCGGATGGCCAGTGGCGCCAGATCGTCACCATTGAAGACGCCATCGCTGGCGGCTGTGACCTTTTCGACATCGACCAGCTGCGCCTCGAGTACAGCGATGATGAGTTCGCCAACCTGCTGATGTGCGAGTTTGTCGACGATACCCAGTCGGCCTTCCCGCTGGCGATGATGCAGCGCTGCATGGTCGATAGCTGGGACGTCTGGCAGGACATCAAGCCATTCGCGCCGCGCCCCTACGGCGAGCATCCGGTGTGGATCGGCTATGACCCCGCCGGCGATGGCGAGGAGGGCGATGGTGCTGGGCTGGTGGTCGTGGCGCCGCCGCGCTCAATGAACGGTAAGCACCGGATCCTCGAGAAGCACCGCATCAAGGGCAGTGACTACGAGGCCCAGGCCGAATTCATCCGCGGCGTGACTCGCCGATACAACGTGACCTTCATCGGCATTGACACCTCGGGACTTGGCGAGGCCGTCGCCCAGCTGGTGGCCAAGTTCTTTCCCACGGTCACCCGCTACCGCTACACCCCCGAGATCAAGGCGCGCCTGGTCATGCAGGCCCAGCAGATCATCAACAAGGGAAGGCTCGAATTCGATGCCGGCTCGATGGATCTCATGCAGTCCTTTATGGCGATTCGGCGTGGGCTCACCGCGTCGGGGCGCCAGATCACCTACAGCGCAGGGCGCAACAACCTGACCGGCCACGCCGACCTGGCCTGGGCGACCATGCACGCCCTGCACAACGAACCCCTGGACGGGCCGGCGGAGCACGGCACCGGACGATCAATGATGGAGCTGTTTGGATGAGCGAGCCGCTTGCAGAGAAACCCCGGGTGCGTGTACCGGCCTACCGTGCCGACGAGGGTGGCGATAACGCCAGTACCCCGGCAAAGGCCGAGGCCTTCAGCTTCGGTGAACCGGTACCGGTGACCGATGGTTATGACTTCTTTTACACCGGGTGCTGGATGCTCGGCAGCGAGTGGTACGAGCCGCCGGTGGACTTCCCGGCGCTGGCCCAGACCTATCGTGCCACCGCCCATCACGGCAGCGCCATTCAGGTGAAGCGCAACATCCTGGTGCGCTCTTTCGTGCCGCACCCGCTGCTAAGCCGGCAGGCCTTCAGCGCGCTGGCCACCGACTATCTGGTGTTCGGCAACTGCTACCTCGAGCAGGTCCGCGGGCGCCTCGGCAAGCTGCTACAGCTGCGCCCGGCCCGGGCCAAGTACGTTCGACGTGGGGCCGACCTGGAGCGCTACTTCTGGGTGCCCAACTGGGCCGATCGCAGCGAGTTCGCGCCGGGCAGTCTGATCCACGTTCTGGAGCCGGATATCAATCAGGAGGTCTACGGGGTACCGGACTACCTGGGTGCCCTGCAGTCGATCTACCTCAACGAGAATGCCACCCTGTTCCGGCGCAAGTACTACCTCAACGGCAGTCATGCCGGCTTCATCATGTACGTCTCGGACGCGGCCCAGAACCAGAACGACATCGACGATATGCGCAGTGCCCTGAAAGAGAGCAAGGGCGTGGGCAACTTCCGCAACCTGTTCCTCTACAGCCCCAATGGCAAGAAGGATGGCATCCAGATCATCCCGATCTCGGAGGTAGCCGCTAAGGACGAGTTCGCTTCGATCAAGAACATCACCCGTGATGATCAGCTCGCCGGGCATCGTATCCCTCCGCAGCTGATGGGCATCATTCCCAACAACACCGGTGGCTTCGGCGACATCGAGAAGGCGGCTCGCGTCTTCGTTGCCAACGAGCTCGAGCCGTTGCAAGCCACCCTCAGCGAGATCAACGACTACCTAGGCGAGGAGGTCGTCAAGTTCCGGCCCTACTCACTGGACGAAGGAGAGACGACAGGGCTTGACCCAGCCCGCTAATACGAAAAAGCGCCCGAGCCGATGAGGCTGCGGGCGCGAATCGCCGTGATCGTCCCTGATCATCAACGCCTTCCTGGCGCATCCAGCGACACCGACAGCATAGCAAAAACTGGATAAATAAACAGGTGTCTGGATGGCCATGAAACCGATCCTCCCATGGATGGGAGGCAAACGCCGACTCGCCAAGACCATTCTGCCGCTGTTCCGGCCACACCGGACCTACGTTGAACCCTTCTGCGGAGGGGCGGCCATCTTCTTCATGAAGGAGCCGAGCCCCGTGGAGGTGATCAACGACGCCCACGGCGAGCTGGTGAATCTCTACCGCATCGTCAAGCATCACCCCGACGAGCTGGTGCGCCAGTTCCGCTGGAGCCTGGTGAGCCGCGAGGAGTACCTGACCCAGCGTGAGGTGGATCCTCGCCACCTGACCGACGTTCAACGTGCCGCGCGGTTCTTCTACCTGCAGAAGCTCGCCTTTGGCGCCAAGGTCCACGGTCAGACCTTCGGCACCTCGGCGACGAGCCCGCCCCGGCTCAACCTGATGCGTATCGAGGAAGACCTGAGCCAGGCACATCTTCGGCTGTCGCGAACCGTGATCGAGCATCTGGACTGGGCAGAATGCCTGACCCGCTACGACCGCCCCGAGACGCTGTTCTACCTCGACCCGCCTTACTGGGAGACCGCGGGTTACGGTACCGACTTCGGTATCGAGCAGTATGAGCGCATGGCCGAGCTAGCCCGGACCGCGAAAGGACAGGTCGTCATCAGCGTCAACGACGTGCCCAAGATGCGCGAGGTGTTTCAGGGGCTCGACCTACAGACGACGCAGCTGCGGTACACGGTGGGCCGGCAGACGACGAGCCCGAAAGGAGAGCTGATCGTTAGAAATAAGTAATTATGGGGATGTGCTAGGACGAGCCGCTTATCTAAGCGGCTCGTCTACTCGCAGCGCGCTTACCGCTGTTTCACCAGTGCAACGTTGGCAGTCAGCACTGCCTGATCGTCTACAAACTTCACATCCGCCCAACCAGCCGAGTAGGCTGCTTCTTCAAACCATGACTTAACGGCTTGTGACATTCGCTGAGCCTTGTCCTCCTGAACTGAGTTGTAGAGGCCGATGATTCTATCCCGCTCGGCAAGCTCAGAGGGGTGGTTTGGGCTCCGGTCGCTAGGATCAGGAAAGTCGTAAGGTCTTGCCATCGTTCAGTTCCTTCTGCGTAAGAATTGTTGATTGTTGCGCCTCTTATCCTTCATTGCCATGCCAAGTGTGTCAAACGGTTTGCTGCTGTCTGTCGTCTCGGTACTCAGCGCGCCGTCGACACCCCGCCCCGCCTGCGCGCTAAACCTGTCGATTTTTGGGCACCCTTGCACTCTCGCTGAGGGCGCCTGCGCTCAGGGCTTCCTGGCGCTGAGAAAGGGGCTGGGTTTCATGCGGAATCATGCGAACTCAACGAGCGCCAGAGAGGCGTGGTGGCGGAGGTCACCACCCATGGTGGCTGCTGAGAATGTGGGGGGTGCTCGGAAAAAGGTAACATTGGTAACAGGGGCGGAGAAATGACATTACGTGTATGTTTTTATTGAATAATTCTGTAACCGTAAAAAGGTCGCAAAAGGTAACGCAAAAGGTAACGCCCGGCTAACCATCTGATTTTCTTAGACTCTTGAAAACAAGAAAAATACCTTTCCAAAAGGTAACGCATCACCTTTTCATCACCTTTTTGTTACCTTTTGGACAGTCGTTTTAATTCTTTATAAATCATTGGGATAAGCGCGTTTTTCGCAAGGCGTTACCTTTGTTACCTTTTTCCGAGCCCCCCACGGATTCTGAGCCGGGGCCGCCTGTAACGCGTACGCACGCGTTCGTCACGTCCATGCTCGCGCCTGTCTCACTGACAAGCGCAACCCCTGGGGCAGGATCCGTGCCACTTTTTCTTGTTGGTACATTTTTGGTACACGACGCCGGGAAAGCCCGTGGTTGTGGGCTTTATCCCCGATCCATCATCGGCGCCACAGAGAAGCGGCGGGCCTGGGCCAGGGGATCTCGGTCAGTCATCGGCATCAAGAGGTCGGGCAGGAGAGGGCGCGTAGTGTACCAGCCCCAAGGGGGCGTTTTCATTGTTGGTGTGGTGACTGTGCGGCGGGTACGAGTCGGAGCAGAGGTGCTTCGCAGTCTGCCCCTGGCCTTGCGTTCTACCGCCAAATTGGAGCAGCGAGGAAAACTTTGCAGATGGAGGACTGCTGGCGCTGGCCTTCCGGCGACGCGAGTATCGTGGTACCGACGAGGGATTGCGCATCATCTCGGCGCGACGGGCCACCAGGCGAGAGGAGGCGATTTATGCTCAATGAGACCTTGAAAAGGCGATTGGCGAAGGACCGTCCCATGACGACAGTGACGCTGCGGGTGCCGGTTGATGTGGTGGAGTCGCTGAAGGCGATAGCGCCGCTGAAGGGGCTTCAAGGCTACCAGACGCTGCTGAAAGCCTACGTCAGCGAGGGACTGCGTCGCGATGAGGCTCGCTATCTCGATGATGGTGTGCGGCGTTTGGTGGAGGCGTTGAAGGCTCGCGGTGTGGCTCCGGAACTTATCGAGCGTGCGGTGGCTGATGCCTATGAGGAGAATTGAGTCGAGCACATCCGACTGTGCGCGTTTCGATAAGGGGGCTCAATAGCCTCCTGCAAGGAAAGGCGATATGTCAGGGGAAGGTCAGCGGGGCCGCCTCTAATGCGCACGTATGCGTTCGTCACATCCATGCTCGCGCCTGTCTCACCGACAAGCGCAACTTCAGCGGTAGGATCCGTGCCACTGTTTCTTGCTGGTGCATTTTTGGCGCACGATACCGGGAAAGCCCGTGACTGTGGGCTTTACCTCCGACCGATCGTCGGCGCCACGGAAAATCGGCGGGCCTGGGCCAGGGGATCTCGGTCAGTCATCGGCATCAAGAGGTCGGGCAGGAGAGGGCGCGTAGTGTACCAGCCCCAAGGGGGCGTTTAGGTCGTTGGGATAAGGCCGTGGTACGCCGAGCAAAAAACTTGTCAAGGTGTTAACTATGGTTAACACTTGATGGTATGAATATGATCCGCGAGACGCAGTCCTATGCTGCCTGGTTCGCCAAGCTGCGAGATCCCAGGGCCAAGGCCAGGATACTGGCTCGGCTACGGCGCGTTGAACTGGGTAACGTCGGTGACTGTGAGGCTGTCGGTGAGGGGGTCTCGGAACTTAGGATCCATTACGGGCCTGGTTACCGAGTGTATTTCGTCCAGAAGGGGCACGAACTGATCATTTTGCTGGCAGGCGGCGACAAGTCCAGCCAGGCCAGAGATATCGAACTCGCCAAGCGATTGGCGAGGGAGTTGACGGAGGCACCATGAGCACACTTCAGAAATGGGATGTCGTTGACCATCTGCAGACGGAAGAAGACATGGCCTTGTATCTTGAGGCCTGCCTTGAAGAAGGTGATCCCGCACTCGTCGTGGCGGCGCTTGGCGATATCGCTCGAGCGCGAGGCATGACGCAACTGGCGCGCGATACCGGCCTGACCCGCGAAGGGCTTTACAAGGCGCTTTCGGCCGATGGGAACCCAAGTTTTGCGACAGTCATGAAGGTCATGAATGCCCTTGGCTTCACGCTGCGAGCCGACGCTCCCTGACGCTTTCTGCGATTCAGACAAGCTATCGTCTTTTCCAAGCGCTTCCCCCCGGTGCTTGTGCTGCGGCTTTCAGGGCCTGAGGGCTGGAGAATCCAGCGCCCAGGCCGTCTGGTTTCATTGGTTGGCTCGGTTAGTGCCTACCACCGGTCGTAGACGCTTCTCTGCCCCATGTATTGCCTTTGCACAGCCCCGTGCTTCGCCCTTGCTTCGCTCCTTGTTTCATTGCTCCGGGCGGCACCGGGTTCAAGCACTTTTCGTTCTTACTGCTCCAATGTCTCCAGTATCCGCCAGGCGGCTTCGACGCGCTCGCCGTTGGGGTAGCGCTTGTTGGCGAGGATGACGATGCCCAGTTCATGCGCCGGCATAAAGGCGGCGTAGGCGCCGAAGCCGCCGGTGGAGCCGGTCTTGTGGTACCAGCGCTGGGGCTGTGGCTCGCCTGACGGCTCGAGCATGGTGACAGGCTGGGGCTCCAGCGCCATCTCTGCGGTGGTGCCGTTTTGCAGCGTATCGAGGGTCGTCGGCAGGGCGTAGCTTTCCCAGGCGAGTCCCTGCTGCATCTCGCCGACGGCGGCGTAGCCCTGGTGGGTGGCCAGCAGGGCTTGTGCCATGCGCTGGTCGTCCTGGCTGCCTTGATAGGCGTCGATATTGGCCTGAACGAAGCGTGCCAGGTCCCGTGCCGTGGTCTTGATGCCGTAGGCCTGGGTGTCCAGCGGGCCCGGATTGACGCGCACAGGCTGGTCATCGCCGTTGTAGCCCTGGGCGTAGTGGCGGGCCTGGTCGTCGGGCACCGTAAGCCAGGTGGCATCGAGGCCAAGTGTGGGCAGCACGCTGTCCTGCATCAGCTCAGCGAAGCTTGAGCCTTCGCTCTGGGCCGCGAGCAGGCCGAACAGGCCGATGCTGGGGTTCGAGTACAGGCGCTTGGTGCCGGCGGCAAAGTCCGGCTGCCAGTTCACGAAGTAGTCGTGGAGGGTGGCGTCGTCGACGCCCGCGGGAAACTGCAGCGGGAAGCCGCCGGCGGTGTAGGTGGCAAGCTCTACCATGCTGACCTCGCCTACTGGATGACCCTCGAAGTCGGGCTCGATGCTGGCCGCGCTGTCGCTCAGGGAGAAGGCTCCGCCTTGTTGCACCCAGGCGCCCAGCGCCGCGGTGAAGGTCTTGCTGACCGAGCCGATCTCGAACAGGGTGTCGTCGTTCACGGCGGCGCCGGTCGAGGTCTCCCGGCTGGCGGCGCCGTAGTGGCTCAGGCAGATGTTGCCGTGGTCGACCAGTGCCACCGACACCCCCGGGATGCCGTGGTGATCCATCAGTGCCTCGATCTGCTGGTCCATGGTCGGGTTTTCGCAGGATCGGCTACTCTGCTGCTCGACGGTACTCCGGTCGGCGTCTTTAGGCGCGGAGGCCGCCTGGGCGGAGGTGGTACCCACGGCGAAGACGAGGGGCAGAAGATGAACGGGGCGAACGGGCATGAGCGGTGATTCCGTCGTGTGGGGGTGTTGCCCGGGGCCTTGGGGCCACGGGGCAGGCGGACAGGCACAGGACGGTGCGCCTTGAGGCTAGCCGAGTCTGCTGTGCCGGCACAATCATCGCCTGAACCCGGCGGCGAGTCACCCGTGGGCTGAGGGTCGATCGTGCGGCTCTCACCTCGTTTCGTCTCGCTCTACCTCTACCGATTGCCACCTTCACCGATCGCCACCTTCACCCTGGTAGCGCCTGCTATATCGCCTCAGGCCAGGACCTTGAGGCCTCGTTGCACGGCGGGGCGTTCGAGAAACGCCTGGAGGGTGCGGTCGACGTGGGGGAAGTTGGCAAACTCGACCAGATCCCCGGCGTCGTAGCGGTAGACCAGGTTGCGTACCCAGGGAAGGATGGCGATATCCACCACCGAGTAGTCCTCGCCCATGATCCACTCGCGCTGTTCCAGGCGCTTGTCCAGCACCCCAAGCAGGCGTTTGGCCTCGTCCACGTAGCGCTGAAGAGGGCGCTTGTCCTCGAGTTCCTTGCCGGCGAAGAAGTGGAAGTAGCCGATCTGGCCAAACATCGGGCCCACGCCGCCGACCTGGAACATCAGCCATTGCAGGGCCTGGTAGTAGGCTTGGGGCGTCTGGGGTACCAGCTGGCCGGTCTTGTCGGCCAGGTACAGCAGAATCGTGCCTGACTCGAACAGTCCGATCGGCTGGCCTTCGGGGCCGTCGGGGTCGAGGATCGCGGGAATCTTGTTGTTGGGGCTGAGCGAGAGAAACTCGGAAGAGTGCTGGTCCCTGGTATCGAAGTTGACCCGGTGCGCTTCGTAGTCCAGCCCGACTTCCTCCAGCATGATCGAGACCTTGACCCCGTTGGGGGTCGGCAGCGAATAGAGCTGCAGGCGCTCGGGGTGTGTCGCCGGCCACTTGGCAGTGATGGGGAAGCGGGAAAGGTCGGTCATGGGGACATTCCTTGTGGTGAAGAACGAAGGGAGCGTGACGCTGACATCTGGTGGCTGGAAGTACGAACTGACGGTGCGAGCAAGGAGCGATCGAGACAGGCGTCGCCCTTGACCTGAACCGGGGAAAGCCGTCAGCCAACGTCTGGAGGGTAGCACCCGACGACGGATTCGAGCGTCGCCAGGCGCAGAAAGGCGCAGCTCTGGTGCATTTGGCGCTGCTGCCAAAGCGGGTTCGGGCGCGTATCGGCGGGTTCGGGCGCCTATCAGCGGGGGCTACCCCGGGCTGACTCAGGCCCTGGGTCTTGTACGAAAAGCCACCGAGCGCAGGCACTTTTCCTAGAAGCCTCACTCAGGCCGGTTGGGCCAGACGCTCTCCAGGGTGGCAAGCGCGGCCTGCAGCGGCGGCTCGCGGGTACGTTCCTTCTTCCATACAAAGCACAGGGCGCAGTCCAGCGTCACCCCCTCGACGATGGTCAGGCCGCTGCGCTGGCGCTCGGTCAAGGCCAGCGAGTCCCGGGCCAGGCTCAACCCCACCCCGGCGCGTACCAGGTCGAGCATGCAGGCCTCCTGGTCGACCTGGGCGACCCGCCGGGGCGTCTCGCCGCTGTCCTGCATGGCGCGCTTGAGCAGGCGATGGTGGACCGAGTCGGGGGGCGTGACGATCCAGGGCAGGGTGGCCAGCGTCGACCAGCGGGTGTCCTCGACCCGCGATTCCCAACCGGAGGGCGCCACCACGTAGTAGCGAAAGTGGGTCAGCTCGACAAACGCAAGTTCGCCGGCGCCGTCGGCGTGGGTGCTGCCTGTTCCGGGGGGCGCCAGATAGAAACCTGCATCCAGCTCGCCGCGCTCCACTCGCGACAGGGCGTAACCGCTCATGCCGTGGTGCAGCTCGGTCTCGAGTTCCGGGGCGCGCTCGACCAGCACCTTGAGAAAGCTGCCCAGACGGATGAACTCGGGGTCGATGATGGTGCCAATCCTCAACAGCCCACGCACCGTCGAGTGCAGCGAGCGGGCCATCTGATCGAACACCCGGGCGCTCTCCAGGGCCTTTTCGGCGGTGGGCAGCAGTGCCTGACCGTGGGCCGTCAGCTCCAGTCCCTGGGGGCGGCGGTGGAACAGCGTCAGTCCTAGCGTTGCCTGCAGCTGCTTCAACTTTAGGCTAACCGCCGGCTGGGTGAGATGCAGCGCCTCGGCGGCGCGGGAGACGCTGCCGAGGTGCGCCACCGTGACGAATGCTCGCAGCGTGGGGTAGTCCTGCATGGCGCCTTCCTTCAACAGAGCGTGTTATTTGAGAACTTTATATCTGGGTTTCAAATAACTCAATTGCTCAGATCGCCACCAGAGATAGGCTGTACAGCGACAAGACGAGCAGGCTGGGCACCTTTCCTCATACGGCCACGCTCGAATGACTTAAACAACGCTTATAAAGGAGCATCCCATGACCTCGACGATTCCTCACTTCATCGGCGGCCAGATCGACGAAAGCGCCTCCCTGGGTCATCAGGACGTCTACAACCCGGCGACCGGCCAGGTCAGCGGCCGCGTGGCGCTGGCCTCCGCCAGCGAGATCGACAAGGCGGTAGAGGTGGCCAAGGCGGCCTTCCCGAGCTGGGCCGACACCCCGCCTATCCGCCGCGCCCGGGTGATGTTCCGCTTCCTCGAATTGCTCAATGCCAACAAGGACGCCCTGGCCGAGGCGATCACCCGTGAGCATGGCAAGGTCTTCACCGACGCCCAGGGCGAGGTGGCACGGGGTATCGATATCGTCGAATTTGCCTGCGGTATCCCGCAGCTGCTCAAGGGCGACTTCACCGACCAGGTCAGCACCGGCATCGACAACTGGACCCTGCGCCAGCCGCTTGGTGTGGTCGCCGGCATCACCCCGTTCAACTTCCCGGCCATGGTGCCAATGTGGATGTTCCCGGTCGCCATCGCCTCCGGCAACAGCTTCATCCTCAAGCCCAGCCCCACCGACCCCAGCGCCTCGCTGATGATGGCGGACCTGCTCAAGCAGGCCGGGCTGCCCGACGGCGTGTTCAACGTGGTCCAGGGTGGCAAGGAAACGGTGGACGCGCTGATCGACCACCCCGACGTCAAGGCGCTGTCCTTCGTCGGCTCCACTCCCATTGCCAACTTGATCTACCAGCGTGGCGCGGCCCTGGGCAAGCGTGTGCAAGCCCTCGGCGGCGCCAAGAACCACATGGTGGTGATGCCCGACGCCGACATCGACAAGGCGGTGGACGCGCTGATCGGTGCCGCCTACGGCTCTGCCGGCGAGCGCTGCATGGCCATCAGTGTGGCGGTGCTGGTCGGCGACGTGGCCGATGACGTGGTGGCACGCGTCGCCGAGCGCGCCCGGGGTCTCAAGGTCAAGGACGGCATGCAGCTGGACGCCGAGATGGGGCCGATCGTCACCGCCCAGGCCCATCAGCGTATTACCGGCTACATCGACAAGGGCGTCGAGGAGGGTGCCGAGCTGGTGGTCGATGGCCGTGGCTTCGACAGCAGCAACACCGGTGAAGGCTGCAGCGAGGGCTTCTGGATGGGCGGCACCCTGTTCGATCACGTCACCCCGGAGATGACGATCTACCGCGAGGAGATCTTCGGCCCGGTGCTGGCCTGCGTGCGCGTGCCGGACGTGGCCACCGCCATCGAGCTGATCAATGACCACGAGTTCGGCAACGGTGTCAGCTGCTTCACCGAGAGCGGCAAGGTGGCCCGCGAGTTTGGCCGTCGCATCCAGGTGGGCATGGTCGGCATCAACGTGCCGATTCCGGTGCCCATGGCGTGGCATGGCTTCGGTGGCTGGAAGCGCTCGCTGTTCGGCGACATGCACGCCTACGGCGAAGAGGGCGTGCGCTTCTACACCAAGCAGAAGTCGATCATGCAGCGCTGGTCTGACTCCATCGAGGCGGGCGCGGAGTTCGTGATGCCGACCGCCAAATAACGCCCTGAATCGAGGGACCTGCGATGACAACCGCACAACAATACGACAGCGAGTTTGACTATATCGTGGTCGGAGCAGGCACCGCCGGGTGCCTGCTGGCCAATCGCCTTAGCGCCGACCCCAACAACCGGGTGCTGCTGATCGAAGCCGGTGGTCGCGACAACTACCACTGGATCCACGTGCCGGTGGGCTACCTGTACTGCATCGACAACCCACGCACGGACTGGCGCTTTCGCACCGATCCGGACGCGGGCCTCAACGGGCGCTCGCTGCTCTACCCGCGCGGCAAGACCCTCGGCGGCTGCTCCAGCATCAACGGCATGATCTACATGCGCGGCCAGGCCCGGGACTACAACCACTGGGCCGAGGTCACCGGTGACGACCAGTGGCGCTGGGAGCACTGCCTGCCGGCCTTCATCCAGCACGAGGATCACTATCGTCTGGACGAGGGCGGTGACGCCGACGCCGCCCACCGGGACTTTCACGGTCACGGCGGCGAGTGGCGCATCGAGAAGCAGCGGCTCAAGTGGGAGGTGCTGGACGACTTCGCCGAGGCGGCGGTCCAGGCGGGTATCCCACGGACCAAGGACTTCAACCGTGGCAGCAACGAGGGCGTCGACTACTTCGAGGTCAATCAGCGCTCCGGCTGGCGCTGGAACACCGCCAAGGCGTTCCTGCGTCCGGCGCTCAAGCGGCCGAACCTGACGCTGTGGCACTCCACCCAGGTCAATCGGCTGATCGTCGCCGGCGGCGAGCCCGATGGCGAGAAGCGCTGTGAAGGCGTCGAGGTCAAGCGCGAGGGCACCACCCAGCTGGCCAGGGCGCGCCGTGAGGTGGTGCTGTCCGCCGGCGCCATCGGCTCGCCCCAGATCCTGCAGCTCTCCGGCATCGGGCCTGGTGAACTGCTCAAGCAATACGGCATCGAAGTCGTCCACGAACTGCCGGGGGTCGGTGAGAACCTGCAGGACCATCTGCAGATACGCTCGGTGTACAAGGTCAAGGGCGCCAAGACCCTCAACACCATGGCCAGCTCCCTGTGGGGCAAGGCCGGCATCGGTCTGGAATACGTGTTCAAGCGCACAGGCCCAATGAGCATGGCGCCGTCTCAGCTCGGCATCTTCACCCGCAGCAGCGACGAGCACGAGCACCCCAACATCCAGTACCACGTCCAGCCCCTGAGTCTGGAGGCCTTCGGCCAGCCGCTGCATCCCTATCCGGCGGTCACCGCCAGCGTCTGCAACCTGAATCCGACCAGCCGCGGCAGCGTCAGGATTCAGAGCGCCGATCCGGCCCAGGCGCCGTCCATCGCCCCCAACTACCTGAGCACCGACGAGGACCGGCGGGTGGCGGCGGACTCGCTGCGCGTCACCCGCAGGATCGCCGAGCAGAAGGCGTTCGCCAGGTACGAACCGGAGGAGGTCAAGCCCGGCGTCCAGTACCAGACCGATGAAGAGCTGTGGCGGCTGGCCGGTGACATTGGCACCACCATCTTCCACCCGGTCGGAACCACCCGGATGGGGCAGGCCGACGATCCCATGGCGGTGGTCGACTCACGCCTGCGGGTGAGGGGAATCCAGGGCCTGCGGGTGGCGGACGCCGGCATCATGCCGACCATCACCAGCGGCAATACCAACTCGCCGACCTTGATGATCGCCGAGCGAGCGGCGGGCTGGATGCTCGAGGCCGCCGGCTGAGCGCCGGTGTCTTGCGCAGCAAGCGTCACAACAACAAACGATAAAGGTATCCCTGATGAACGCGCCAGAGTCCCATTCTGATCGACTCGACCTGCGGGTCTTCGTACCCGCCGTGCTGGTCATCGCAGGCCTGATCCTGCCCATCATCGTGTTCCCGGAGTCGGGGGCCGCACTGGTCAATGCGGCCTTTGCCTTCGCCACCGGGCGATTCGGCTGGCTGTATCTGCTCGCCGGCATCGCCGTGGTGGTCTTTCTGGTGGGCTTGGCCATCAGCCGCTACGGCAACGTGCGGCTCGGCGGCCCCGATGACAAGCCGGAGTTCTCCTACTTCAGCTGGGTGGCGATGATCTTTGCCGGTGGTATCGGCATCGCCATCGTCAACTGGGCCTGGGTCGAACCCATCTACTACTTCCCCGGCCCTCCCTTCGGCGTCGAGCCAAGCTCACAGGAAGCGGCCGAGTGGGCCTTGACCTACGGCCAGTTCCACTGGGGCTTCACGCCCTGGGCCTTCTATTGCCTGCCGGCTATCCCGATCGCCTACTCCATGTTCGTCCATAACCGCCCGGGCGTCAGGCTGTCCGTGGCCGCCCGCGGGGTGATGGGGCGTCATGCCGACGGCTGGTGGGGCGCGCTTCTCGATGCGGTGGTGGTCTTCGGCATCGTCGGTGGCGTCGGTACCTCGCTGGGGCTGGCGGTGCCGCTGGTATCGCAGCTGCTGAGCGGTCTGCTCGGGGTGTCACCGTCGTTCATGCTGGATATCGCGGTGCTGCTGATCTGGACCGCCATCTTCTCCGCCAGTGTGTGGTTCGGCCTGGCCAAGGGCATCAAGATCCTGTCGGACATCAACGTGCTGCTGGCGGGGGTACTGCTGGTGTTCACCCTGGTGGTGGGCGACACCCTGTTCATGGTGGAGGGCTGGGTCAACAGCCTCGGCAAGATGGTCTCCAACTTCGTGCCCATGAGCATGTGGACCGACCCGGTGGGGGACTCCAGCTTCTGGCGCGACTGGACGGTGTTCTACTGGGCCTGGTGGATCGCTTACGCCCCGATGATGGGCCTGTTCGTCGCCCGCATCTCGCGCGGTCGCACCATCCGTGAGCTGATCATCGCCGAAATGGTGTTCGGTTCCTTGGGCTGCTGGGTGTTCTTCGCGGTGTGGGGCGGCTATGCGCTGGACCTGCAGATCTCCGGCACCCTGGACGTGGCGGCCATTCTTTCGGCCGAAGGCATCCCCGCTGCGGTCGAGGCGATCCTCGGCACCCTGCCGATGTCCGGTGTGATTACCACCCTGTTCGTGCTGCTGTGCTTCATCTTCCTGGCGACGACCCTGGACAGCTCCGCCTACGTGCTGGCGTCGGTGACCTCGCGCAAGTTGTCTGGCTATCAGGAACCGCAGCGCAAGATCCGCCTGATCTGGGCGTTTCTGATCGCCGGCGTCGGGGTAGCGTTGATCCAGCTTGGCGGGCTCAAGCCGGTGCAGACCTCCACCATCGTGGTGGCGCTGCCGATGATTCCCGTGCTGGCGATCCTGGCATGGTCACTGGTGCGCTGGCTGCGCCAGGACTTCGCCAAGAAGGTCCTTGAACCCCACCTGGTTATCGAAGACGGAAAACACTGATTCACCGGGGAGGCTTCGGCCTCCTCACGTTGCCGCGCTGGCTGCGCCAGGACTTCGCCAAGAAGGTCCTTGAACCCCACCTGGTTATCGAAGACGGCAAACACTGACGTCACCGAGGAGGCTTCGGCCTCCTCACGTTGCCACCCTTGCTCTACAGGAAGACCCCGATGTCACCGAATCCTCATTCCCAACTGCCGCTCAAGGACGTCAAGGTCATCGACTTCGGTCAGTACATGGCCGGCCCTGCGGTGGCGATGATCCTCGCCGACCTGGGCGCCACGGTCATTCACGTGGACCCGCCCACGGGGCCCATGTGGGAGTCACCGGCCAACGCCACCTTGCAGCGCAACAAGCTGATCGTGACGATCGACCTCAAGACCGACGAGGGCCTCGAACAGGCGCTGGCGCTGATCGAGGAGGCCGATATCGTGATCGAAAGCTTCCGGCCCGGCGTCATGCAGCGCCTGGGCATCGACTTCAGCGCGCTGCGCGAAGAGCGTCCGGAACTGATCACCCTGTCGATGCCGGGCTTTGCCTCCAACGACGAGCTGCGCCGTGACTGGCGGGCCTTCGAGAGCGTCATCGCCGCCCACTCGGGGGTGTTTACCGACATGGGGCTCAACCGGGTGCTGATGGGCATCAATCCGTCCTTCTCGCCGCTGCCGCTGGGCTCGGCCTACGGCACCATGCTGGCGGCCACCGCCGTCACCCTGGCGCTGCAGGCGCGTGAGCGTACCGGCCTCGGCGACGAGATCGAAGTGCCCATCGCCTGCGCCCTGATGGAAGGCCTCTGCTACAACTCGATCAAGATCGAGGGCCTGCCGGAGCGCTACAAGACCCAGCGCGAAAAGGAGATCGAGCGTCGCCGTATCGAAGGCGCGCCGATGAACCTGGACTACGACGAACTGCAGGAACTGCTCGATCCCTTCTATCGCAGCTACAAGTGCAAGGACGGGCGCATGTTCTACGTGGTCTGCCCGAGTCACAAGGAGCACGCCAAGCGCTGTCTCAAGGTGCTCGGTCTCTACGACGAACTGGTGGAGGAAGGGTTGGTGGAAGAGCCCGACACCTATGCGCCCACCAGCCAGTGGCAGAGTGACGTGTCACTAGGCGTCTACCCGCTGCCCAAGCGCTGGGCGGATCATATCGCCGCGCGCATGAAGGAGGTGTTCCTTACCCGCACCTCCAAGGAGTGGGAGAAGATCTTCGGCCGTGGCAAGTTCCCTGGCGCGCCGCAGCGCTGGCTGCAGGAGTGGATCCACGACGACCACGCCGAGACCGCCGGGCTGATGATCGAAGTGGACGATCCCGAATTCGGCCTGATGACCCAGCCCGGCCCGATGGTCTGGCTGCACGACAGCGGCCACGAGATGCTCACCCCGACGCCGCGCCGCTGGGTGTCGTTCGACCAGGCGCTGGCACTGCTGCATCGCATCGAGACCAAGCTGCCCCGGGTTCGTGCGCGCAACGCCAAGGACGGTTGGCTCGAAGGCGTCAAGGTGCTGGATCTGTGCAACGTCATCGCCGGTCCCCACTCGGTGGCCTTTTTGGCACGCTTCGGCGCCGACATCATCAAGGTGGACCCCGCCAAGCCGTTCTACGACTGCTGGAACACGGTCATCTTCGGCCTGTCGCATATGCGCTCCAAGCGCTCCTTGCTGACCGATATCCAGGTGCCTCGGGGGCGTGAAATCCTCGACGAGCTGATCCGCCAGAGCGACGTGGTGGTGTGGAATGCCACCGACAGGCAGGTGGAGCGGATGGGGCTGACCGAGGCGGAAATGCAGCGCATCAATCCCGAGGCGATCTTCTGCCAGCTCGACTGCTTCAGCGGGGTGAAGCAGGGCCCCCGGACCAACTACCTGGGCTACGACGACCTGGTGCAGGCCACCACCGGCATCATGCTGCGCTTCGGGGGTAGCATGGACACGCCAGAAGAGCACGCCCACGTCGGCACCATCGACGTGATGTGCGGCTTCGGTGCCTCTCTTGGTGTCGCCACCGCCCTGTACCAGAAGCTGCGTACCCGCCGGGTCAGCCGGGTCAAGACCTCGCTGTCGGCGCTCAGCGGCCTGGCCCAGATGCCGTTCTGCTACGACTACGAGCGACGCGGCCTGTTCGACGAGCCCTCGGGCCGTGAACTCAACGGCTACGACGATCTGTCGCGCTTCTATTTTACCGCCGACGGGGTGGTGCTGATCAGCGCCTACGAGCGGGACCTGCACAAGTTCGCCCAGGTGCCGGGGATCGAAGGGGTGGTCGATGTTCCGCCGGAGGAGCGGGCGGCCTATCTGGCACCTCGCTTTATCAATGCGGTGGCCACCGACTGGGTGGAACGGCTGCAGAAGGCGGGCATCGCCGCGGCGGTGTGCGAGAACATCGAGGCCCTGCGCTCCTACAACTCGCGGCGCTGGGACAACACCCCGGGCATCGATCGTGGCAGCTACTCCTTCACCGTCTACGACGAGCACCCCAGCGGTCACGTCATCACGCAGCTCGATCCGTACGCCATCCGTCCCAAGCGAGGTCGCATCTATCCGCTGGCGCCGTCGGAGAAGTACGGCAGCTCGAGCCGTCAGGTGCTCGAAGAGCTGGGGCACAGCCCCGAGGAGATCGATCGGTTGATCGCCGAAGGCGTCGTGTCGGAGAGCTGGAGCGAGGAGTATCTGCCGACCTGAGTGGTGTTCGGCGCGGGGTTTTTGCGCTGAGCCGACCAGGCGGGCTGAAGGTGTCCTGAGCCGACCAGGCGGGGAACGTGCCTCCCCGTCTGGTCGTTTTCGTTGCGCTGGACCACTCCCGCTGCGACGGGCGTCGCCAGCGCAGCGGCTGGTGGAACGCCAGGGCGTCAGGTGAGCTGGCGCACCGCGGTCTCGACGCCACGCAGCTCGGCCAGGCCGCGCAGCCTGCCGTACAGCGGGTAGCCCGGGGCGGTGGCGCGGTGCTGATCGTCGAGGATGTGGTGGCCGTGGTCGGGGCGCAACGGCAAGCGTCGGCCGCCTTCGCGCTCGCGACGGCGTTCCTCGGCGACCAGCGCGCTGATGACCGCGACCATGTCGACGTCACCGTCCAGGTGCGGCGCCTCGTGGAAGGAGCGAGGGTCGGGGGACTCGCGCCGGGTCGAGCGCAGATGCACGAAGTGGATGCTGGGACCAAAGCGCTGAACCATGGCGGCCAGGTCATTGGCGGCGAGCACGCCGTAGGATCCGGTGCACAGCGTCAGGCCATTTGCCGGGCTGTCGACGGCCTCAAGGATCCACTCGGCGTCCGCCGCCGTCGAGACCACCCGGGGCAGGCCGAGCAGCGGCCGGGGCGGGTCATCGGGGTGGATCGCCATCTTGATGCCGAGTTCTTCGGCGACCGGGATGACCGCTTTCAGAAAGTAGCCGAGGTGTTCGCGCAGCCGCTCGGCGTCGATCTCGGCGTATCCGGCCAGTACCTCGCGAAAGCGCTCCAGGGTGTAGTGCTCTTCGGCGCCGGGCAGGCCGGCGATCAGGGTATCGACCAGTGACTGGCGGGCTTCGGCGTCCAGGCTATCGAGGTAGCTCCTGGCTTCGGTCTTCTCGTCGTCGCTGTACTCGTTCTCGGCGCCTGGTCTGGCGAGCAGGTACAGGTCGAAGGCGGCAAAGGCTGTCTGGTCAAAACGCAGCGCCAGGGCGCCATCCGGCATCGCCCAGCGCAGGTCGGTGCGGGTCCAGTCGAGCACCGGCATGAAGTTGTAGCACACGGTATCGATGCCGCAGGCCGCCAGGTTGCGCAGGGTGTCGCAGTAGCGGGTGATCAGGGCGTTGCGCTCGGGCAGTCCTTTCTTGATCGCCTCGTGCACCGGCACGCTCTCCACCACCGACCATTCGAGGCCAGCGTCCTCGATCATCTGCTTGCGCTCGGCGATGGCCTGCCGGGACCAGACCTCATCGTTGGGCACCTCGTGCAGGGCGGTGACGATGCCGGTCGCGCCGGTCTGGCGAATCTCCTCGAGTCGGATCGGGTCCTTGGGGCCGAACCAGCGCCAGGTGTGTTGCATGGAAATCTCCTTTTCTCGGGCCCGGCTAGAGGGTGCTCAGTGACGCCGCAAGCCCGGTATTGATCAGTCGGCGGTAGCCATCGGTGACAGCATCGGCAAATCCCTGCTGCGCCGCCAGGGCCGCAGGGACGATGTCCTGCTGGGCCAGAAAGGCCGCCACCAGCGCTTCAGGGTCATCGCCGTGACGTTCATGCAGCTCGATGAAGCGCGATGCCAGCGGGTCGCTCACCTCATGTGGCTGGCCGTCGAGCGAGACGCCGGAGGTGTAGCGTACCCAGGCGGCCAGCCCCAGTGCGGTGCAGGGTACCTCGTGGCCGTCCTGCAGCCGCTCGAGGGCGCCGTGAAGCCAGCGCTGGGGCAGTTTCTGGCTGCCGTCCATGGCGATCTGAGCCAGCCGATGGCGCAGACTGTCGTTGGCGAACCTGGCCAGCAACTCGTCGGCGTAGCGTTCGAGGTCGACCCCGTCCGGCATGTGCAGCGTTGTCGCCGCTTCCTTGAGCATGTAACGACGCAGCAGGGCGCGGAACTCGGGGCGGCTGACCGCATCGTAGACCGTCTCGACGCCATCGATGGCGCCCAGGTAGGCCAGCAGTGAGTGGCTGCCGTTGAGCATGCGCAGCTTCATGGTCTCGAAGGGGGCCACCTCGGAGACCATCTCGACCCCTTCGGCTTCCCAGTCGGGCCGGCCCTGGGGGAAGTCATCCTCGATGACCCATTGGGAAAAGGCCTCGCACACCACCGCGTTGGGATCCTCGACTCCCAGCTCGCCCAGCCGGGCGAAGTCGGCGTCGGTCATGGCCGGCGCGATGCGGTCGACCATGCTGCAGGGAAACGCCACCTGGTCGCTGATCCAGTCGGCCAGGTCGCTGTCGCGCAGGGCGGCGAGCTGCACGATGGCGTTGCGCGTGCGGCGGCCGTTGTCCGGCATATTGTCGCAGGACAGCACGGTGAAGGGGGGCAGGCCGGCGGCGCGACGGCGGGCCAGCGCCTCGACCAGGATACCGGGGGCGGTCTGCGGTGTGTTCGGTGAGGCAATGTCGGCCTTGATCATCGCATCGTCGACAAGCAGATCGCCGCTGGTCGGGCTGAGAAAGTAGCCCTTCTCGGTCACCGTCAGGGTCACGATGCGTACCTTGGAAGACGTCAATCGCGTCAGCAGTGCTTCCAGATCCCGGCCCTGCTGGCCTTCGCTGTCTCGGCCGGTGAACAGCGTCTGCTGAATCACGCCGATCTCTCTGAGCGTGACGTTGTCGCTATCGGTGAACTCGGCCACATGGTAGCGATGGCCCGCCGCACGCAGCCCATCGACCAGGCCGACGCTGGAGCGCAGGTTGGCGCTGCACAGCCCCCAGGCGGTGTCACCGCTGCGCTCGAGATAGCGCGCCAGATAGACCGCCTGGTGGGCACGGTGAAAGGCACCGAGTCCCAGGTGGACGATACCGATGTCGCAGGCGAAGTTCGGTGCTTCGACGAAGTGGGTCATCTTGTTCTCTACCTCAGTCCCGGAGGAAGGCCCGCAGGCTCGGTCGGTTGTGTGGTGCCGGTGTCTGACATGTCCGCTTCACTACATCCTGGTGCATCCGCTATCCCATCAGATAGTCGGGCAGAAACAGCACGATCTGCGGGAAGAAGATGATGGCCAGCACCACGGCGAACACGGCAAGGGCAAAGGGCAGCATTTCCCGGGTGTAGGAAATGAAGGAGCAGCGCAGAATGCCGCACACCGTGTACATCGACACCCCGACGGGTGGCGTCATGCCGCCGAAGGTCACCAGCGTCATCATCAACAGGCCGAAGTGCACCGGGTCGATGCCGGCGGCCTTGATCACCGGTACCAGGATGGGGGCCAGCAGCATGACCACCACCGTCGCCTCCAGCAGCATGCCCAGCACGATCAGCAACAGCGACAGCACCAGCAGCAGGGTGGTGGGGCTTTCGAACACCCCGAGGGTGACCTCGGTGATGGTCTGCGGTACTCGTTCGAAGGACACCACGTAGCTGATGGCGCCGGAGAACATGATGATCAGCATGATCATGCCGACGTCGCGGACACCAGCACGGAAGGCATCGATGATCGACGTCAGGGTCAGCTCCCGGTGGATGAAGCAGCCCACCACGATGGCGTAGACGATGGCGAAGGCGCCGGCCTCGGACGGGGTGAACAGGCCGTAGCGGATGCCCACCAGCAGCCATACCGGGAACAGCAGCGCCCAGATGCTGCTCCTGGTCGCCTGCCAGACTTCGCCCAGCGACGGCGCCTTCTCGAGTTCTGGCACGTAGCCGCGCCGGTGCGACATCACGCTGGTGGCGATCATCAGCGCCACCAGCAGCAGGATGCCCGGCACCACGCCGGCGATGAACAGCCGGCCGATCGACACCTCACCGAGGAAGCCGTAGATGATCAGGCCGATACTCGGCGGAATGGTGGCGGTGATCAGCCCGCCGATGGACAGCAGGGCGGCGGTGAAGCCCGGCGAATAGCCCCGTGCGATCAGGTTGCCGCCCAGCACCCGGGACTGCATCGCCGCATCGGCCACCGCCGAGCCGGAGATGCCCCCCATCATAGCGCTCAGGGCAAGGCTCGACTGGGCCAGACCGCCGGTCATCCAGCCGGTCAGCAGGGTGGCCAGGCGCAGCAGACGTGGGGTAATGCCACTGGCGTTCATCAGGTGCCCGATCAGGATGAACAGCGGCACCGCCAGCAGCGGAAAGGACTGACTGGCCGAGACGATCCGCTGTACCGCCGTGCTGGTCGGCAGGAAGGTCTCGGGCAACAGGAAATAGGTAAAACCGGCCATGCCGATGGCGAAGGCGACCGGCATGCCGATGGCCATCAGTACCAGGCCGAGAATCAGGATGGCGAGTGTCGTCACAGAAGCTGCTCCTGCTGGTCGCTGTCGGGCTCCAGCGCCTGAACAATGCCGACCGCGGCAAGCCGCCTGACCAGCGAGACGATCATCATAACGGCGCCTACGGGCAGTGCCAGCGTCACGTAGCCGTAGCTGATCCCGGCAAAGCCGAGGGGACGCTGCCAGTTGGAGAACGCCAGCGAGAAACCATAGCGTGCCAGGCAAGCCAGAAAGACGATCATCAGTCCCACCGTCACCAGGTTCGCCAGCCACTGGCCTGATCGGGGCAGCCGGGTCAGCAGGGCATCGACCCGAATCTGGCCTCCTTTCTTCAGGGTGATATCTGCGCCGAACATGCAGGCCCAGATAAAGAACAGCTGGGCCAGTTCGGCGCCGCCGAGCATGGGGTTGCCCATGGCCCGGGTGGTGGCGCTGAACAGGATGCTGGCCGCGGTGAGAAACAGCAGCGCGACGGCCAGCCACTCCTCGAAAGTGTCATAGTGCTTCCACATGGGTCCTCCCCAGCCGCTGCCGGCATCGGCAGCGGTGGACGCTTGGATCAGGTCTTGAGGGGGGGTTATTCGCCGGCGCTGAGCACAGGCTCGAGTTGCTCGCGCAGTTCGGTCCAGCCCATGTCGTCGTAAACCGCCTGCATCTGGCTGCTGAACAGTTCGGTGTCGACCTCGGCGAACTCGACGCCGGCCTCTTCCATCTCCTTGCGCACATCGGCCTGGGCGTCGACCGTCATCTGGGTGGCTTCGTCACCGGCCTTCTTGAGCTCTTCGTCGAGCATGGAGCGCAGCTCGTCGGGAAGCTCCTGGTACCAGCGCTCGGAAACCAGCAGGCCCGTCATCAGGTGGATGTGATTGGTCAGGGTGACGTTGCTGGTCACTTCCTGCAGCCGCAGGCCGTGGGCGCCGGTCAACTGCGCCTCGGCGCCGTCGATGGTGCCGAGCTGGATGGCCGAGTAGATTTCCGACCAGGGCAGCGGTACCGGGGTCGCGCCCATGCCTTCGATGGTCTTGATCCAGCCCGGGGAGTTGATGGTGCGGATGCGCACACCGTCGAGGTCCTCGGGACCTTCGATCGGCTTCTGGGTGAACATCTGGCGGGTGCCCTGGAACCAGTTGTAGTTCATCAGGCGCATGCCGGTGTTTTCCGCCAGCAGCTCGACCCACTCGAGGTAGGGCTCGGAAGAGGTGATGCGGTCGTAGTCCTCGTGGCTCTCGACCAGGTAGGGCGCAGCAAGAATCCCGAGCTCAGGCTGAAACTCGGACAGGCGGCCTGCGTCCGTCAGTACCGCGATGTTGGCGCCGTTGCGGATCTGCTCGATCATGTCGTTGTCGGCGCCGAGCTGGCTGCTGGAGAAGATGTTCAGGGTGACTTCGCCCTCGCTTCTTTCCTCGATCCGTTCGGCGGCGTTTTCCATCGCCTTGACCATGGGGTCCTGGCTGCTCTGGGCGGTGGACAGGTTCAGTTCGTAGGCGGCAAGGGCCTGGGTGCTGCTGAGGACAGCGGCGGCGAGAATGACAGACTTCTTGAACATGGGGCGTCTCCTTATCACTTGTTGTTGTCGCTTCAGTTGTTGTCGTTGCTGTTGCAGTTGCTTCCGGGGGAGTGGCCCGGCAGGCCGCAGGGCAGGGGCCGGCTGGCCCTTGCCCATGAGAGACGTCTGCCGGGTAGATAACGATCAGCCGTTGGTGTCCTCGAAGATCGACGAAAAGCGCTGCACCATCTGGGGCAGGGAGATCAGGATCTCGCTTTGATGCACCAGCATGGCCTGGCGGGCCTTGTCTTCGTCTCTCTGTTCGATGGCATCGACAATGTCGGCGTGCTGCTGGACCAGCTTTTCGAAGGGCGTGGTGTCAGGCACGCTGAGGTAGCGCACCCGGTCGAGCTGTGCCTTGACCTCTTCGATGACGCGCCAGGCGGTCTCGTGTCCGGCGCCAAGGGCGAGCACGCGGTGGAAGTCCTCGTCGAGGATGAAGAACTGGTCATACTGGCCGCTGCTGGCGCAGCGAATCTGGCGTTCGATCAGATCCCGCAGCTCGTAGATCACCTTGTCGGCGAGCCCTTGCCTGGCGGCGGAGGCGCTGACGGCGGTTTCGACCGCCTCCCTGACGAAGCGCGCTTCGCGCACCGACTTCTGCGAGATGCCAACGACATAGGTGCCGCGTTGTGGTCGAACGTCGACCAGACCTGCCTCGGACAGGCGGATAAAGGCTTCGCGTACCGGCTGTCGGCTGACCGAGAAGGCGTCGGAAATCTCCTTCTCGGACAGTGCCTGGCCAGGGGCGAACTGCATCCGGATGATGGCGAGTCTAAGTACGCGGTAGAGCCGCTGACGCACCGATCCACCGGCGGCATCCTGTTCCCAGAGTTCAGCGATTGCGGGGGTCAGCATGGGGGCACCTACCTGTTGTTGAGCGTTTCAGTCTTTCCAGCTTTTCGACTTTTCAGCTTTCCGGCTTCTGAGCCTTGAGGCCGTTGAAGCCTTGAGCCGTTAAGGCGTCAGGCCTTTGAGCTTTGGTCTGATATGACTTGTATGGTAGTCATACTAGGGTAGCGAAAGCGCGCTGTCAGGCCTGGACGTATAGCACTTTGGTCTCATCTCGACTCGCCACCTTGATTCGTCACCCCGGAGGACGCCATGTCACATCCCACCTACATCGCTGCACCGGACGACTGTCTATTGCGCAAGGACGAACACCGCCGCTGGCTCGCCAAGACCGGGATGCGCCTGCTCGAGTTCGGCGCCGCCGCCGAACACCCCCAGGGCGGCTACGGCTGGCTCGATATCGAGGGCAAGCTGGACGCCGCGAGGCCGGTAACGACCCTGCAGACCGCGCGACTCACCCATGTGTTCTCGCTCGCCCACCGCCTCGGCGTGCCCTTCGCCCGCGCCAAGGTCGAACACGGCATCGCCGGGCTTGGGCTGCTCGCCGACGAGCAACACGGAGGCTGGTACCAGGGACAGCAGGAGCCCGGCGCCGCCACCATCAAGCACGCCTATACCCACGCCTTCGTGGCGCTGGCCGCCTCGTCGGCGCATATGGCGCTGGGCAGTCGCGAAACCCGCGAACTGCTGGATCGGGCCATCGACGTCATCGACCGCCACTTCTGGTCGGACGACATGGGGCTGTGCCTGGAAAGCTACGAGCGGGACTGGACGCAGCTCGACGACTATCTCGGTGCCAACAGCAACATGCACTCGATAGAGGCCTATCTGGCGCTGTGCGATACTACCGGAGAGCTACGTTGGCTCGATCGTGCGGTGGCGATCGCCGAGCGCTTTATTCACACCCACGCCCGCCAGCATGATTACCTGGTCCCCGAGCACTTCGATTGCCGGATGACGGTGCTCTACGACTTTCACAAGGACCTGCCCGCCGATCAGTTCCGGCCCTTCGGCCTGACGCCCGGACATTCGCTGGAATGGTCGCGCCTGCTGCTCAATCTGGAGGCATCGTGCCTGAGGCACGGACGACCAGCGCCGGCCTGGCTGCTGGAGGACGCCGAAGGGCTGTTTGCCGCCGCCGCCAAGCATGGCTGGCAGGCTGACGGGCAGCCGGGCTTCGTCTACACCCTGGACTGGGACAAGCGTCCGGTGATCACCGCCCGTCGCCACTGGGTCACCAGCGAGGCGGTGGGGGCGGCGCATGCGCTGCTGGTGCGCACCGGGCGTCAGCAGTATGCCGACTGGTACGCCACCTGGTGGGCCTACATCGATCGCCACATCATCGATCATGACCGGGGGGGCTGGATTCACGAACTCGACGAGAGCAGCCAGCCCCGCGCGCGCTACTGGCCGGAAGGCAAGCCGGATATCTATCACGCCTTTCAGGCGACCCTGCTGCCCCTCCTGCCGCTGGCGCCGACGCCGGCCAGCGCTCTGGCCCATTCGCCCTGGGGTGGGTTGATATAGGCAGGGTTGATCCAGACAGGGTCGTGCTGGAGAGGGCCTGTCTGAGCAACGTTTCAACAGGCTCTGCTTTAAAGGAAATCGATCGGGTAGCCGGTGCTGCAGCCGCTGCTGTCGCCTGAGATGCCCGGGAGCTTGAAGCGAAGATGGCGCTGCCGTGGCGGCGTGCTCAGGCCACGGAGGCAACGGCTTCTCAGGGCATATGGTCAGCGCGGGAGCCGGCGAGGGCGTGGCCGTCGACGGTGGGGTGGCCGGGACTCCGGTCGGTGTCTGTGCCGGCGGTTGGCGAGTCGGCAGGTGCGTCGCCTGCGAGCGGGCCTTCGCGCCCGGGTACCGGCACCACCATCATCCAGTCGAGCCCGGCGGCGATCGGCGCAAGGCGCATGCCGTCGCCCAGTGCGACCACGGCGTCTCCCAGTTCGCTTAACGGGCGACTGGACATCGGCGCCTGCACCACGGCGTCCGCCAGGCGGTTGACGCCGTCCTGCTGGGCGCTGGTGACGGGGTCAAGCGTGCCTCCCAGGCGATCGGCCAGCGTCTCGATGCGGGTATCGGCCTGCGCCAGCCCCTCGACCAGGGTGTCGGCCAGGGGCAGCAGCCGGTTGCCGGTCCTGTCGAGGCCCTGATCGACGCGCCCAAGGGTCGTGACACCACTGTCCAGGCTGTCCGCCAGCACCAGACCCTGCAAACGCCCGGACAGGTCCTGGCCGGCATCGACCAGCCGTCCGACCTCCTCGAGGGTGGTGCGAGTGTCGCCTACCAGCGATGACAGATTGGCCGACATGTCGCCCAGTTGCTGGGCCGGGGCCAGGGCGAGTGTCACCCGGTCGTCGAGCATGTCGCCGGGACGCGTGACCATGACGCCGAACTCACCGGTCAGGCCCACCGCCTCGGTGGCCAGCATCTGACTCAGGCTGCCTCGGCCCAGGTCCGCCGCTGCCGTGAGCGTGCTGCGCTCATCGTTTCCGATACTCTCGACCAGTCCGACGACGGCCTGCTCATCCAGCCGGGGGATGCCGCTGTGGCTGATCCCGCCATGGCGCAGCGCCGTGCGCGCCGCCACCCCTTGCAGGCTGGTCTCATCACGCTGGCCTCCCAGCACCTGACCGGCCAGGGCGACCCACTGGCCGGCACGACTCAGCCCACTGGCGGAGGCGTCGACCAGGGCGTTGCCGGTGGTGGCGCTGACGTCTGACAGCGCATCGCCTCCGGCGACGATCAGGTCCGCCGCCAGGCTTGGCCACAGCAAGGAGTCGGAGGTGATCAGGATCGGTTCCAGGCCGAGCTGGATAGCGCTAGCCACTCGGGTGGTCAGTGACTGCTCAAGATCGCCCCATGGCTCCTCGAGATCGAGTTCCTGCTGTCCGATGCCCAGCGTGCTGGTCAGGCGACGTCGATAGCGGTCCAGTGACAGCACCCGCTGCAGCCGGTCATCGAAGCGATGCAGTAACGGCAGAGCAGCGACGCTGTCGAGCACACCCTCAACCGCTTCCAGAGATCCCCCCAGTGGTCCCTCAAGGTAGGCCCCGGTGCTTGCCAGGGCGGACTCGGTAGCGCTGGCCCATCCGTTGGCACCGACAGCACGGGCCACGGCGGTTCCTTGAGTCGTGAGCTGGTTGGCGGTCATCCGTCCGATCCCCCCGGCCACCAGCTCGGCGGAACGGGAGGCGCTGGGCAGCGCCGGGCTGGCCGAAAGGTGCTGTTGGTCGCCTGAAATCTGATCACGCTGAACGATCTGTACCGACGACTGGAAGCCGTGACCCGCAAGGGGGGCTGACGTCATCTCGGTGGCTGGTCTGGTGGCGGATGCTGCTGGCGAGAAAGGGGAGTGCTCAGCGCAGCCGGTCAGCAGAACGGCCAGAACGGTTACCGCTATCCATCGTGGCAATCGAGCCGCCTGTGCGCTGGGCTTGAGGATCATGAGGTGTCCAGCCGTCTGATACCGGCAATAGTGCACCAGACTATCGACAAAACGGGCGAGATCGTGGACGAACTTTGCTAGAGCAGGCGTGTTGCCGGCATGGATGAGCGCTAGGAGCGAGTCATTGGCAGTTAACCTGCCCGGGATCGCGACAGGGTCGACCGGGCAAGAGGATCAGGCGAGCAGGTGGTGATACAGAGTGGTGGCGCCGATGGCGATCAAGACCAGCCCCCCGAGGATCTCGGCACGCGGCCCCACCGTCTTGCCGAGCCGGCGTCCCAGCAGCATGCCCAGGGTCGCCATCAGGGTGGTGGCGCCACCGATCGCCAGTGCCGTCACCCAGATGTTGGCGTTCATGAACGCCAGACCTACGCCCACCGCCATGGCGTCCAGGCTGGTGGTGATCGCGGTGGCGATGATCAGCCACCAGCGGGTGCGATCGCTGGTCGTGCCGCAATCGCAGCTGGCGCAGTCCTTGGGGGCGGGAGCGAGGCCACTGTGGATCATCTTGCCGCCCAGGGCGAGCAGCAGGAAGAAGATGATCCAGTGATCCCAGTGGGCAATGGTGTCATAGGCGCTGGTGCCGAGCAGCCAGCCGATAATTGGCGTCGTGGCTTCCACCAGACCAAACAGCAGGCCGGTCTGCAGGGCCACCACGAAACGCAGCCGACGCACGCAGGCACCCTTGCTGACCGAGGCGGCAAAGGCATCGGAAGATAGCGAGAAGGCGAGCAGCAGGGTCGAAGTGGGCGTCATGAAGGTGCGAATCCGGCGGTTGCCTGTTGAAAATACGTGATGTCGCTGAAAGAGCCTCGTGCGCAGCGTCACGGCCGATATTCCGGGCGTTGGCTATGGACACGATAGCGAATTTGCATGGCGATATTAGCGCGCAGGCTGACAGATGCAACTCTTTACCTAGGCTGCAAGTTTAAGCCAAAACAAAGACATATAGCCGTGACTATACCTTATGGCAGCGGCAAGAAAAGGAGAGGCCAGAGGCGCACTATTGCCCGCTGGCGGGTAATCCCGAGGCGCGACAAAGCGGCAAGGTCGTCGAGGCCCTTTCCCCGATAAACGAGCAAGAAGATGCATTGGCAGCGGCAAGAATGTTGGTTCTCGGGAAGAGAAGACGGTCAGGATTTCAAGGCGTCTTCCAGCATCTTTACGATGACGAGGCCGGCCTTGGCGGGCAGGTTGTCGCCGGCATAGTGGCGAATGGCTGCGACCTCTTCGCGAAGCTTTAGATGCCGAGCTCTGAGGTGTTCGAGTTCCTGTTCAAGGAGCTCCATTCCATCCATTCCAACCGATGCAAACTGGGAAGCCCGAGGTTCGAGGGAGTCGTCAAATGGCGTGGTCACTGTCATCTCCGGACCAGGACAAGGGCACCGCCGGGCAGGCGAGACCATCGGAGAATCCTGGTTATTGAAGTGTGGCGTATCTCTCCTTGTGGCGATATAGGGATCAGGGGGTAGTTCGCCTGTAATGACGAGGTAATCAAACCATTAATCCGTCACGATCATGATATTGCGACTCAGGCATTCGACCGACACGCGGTCGAGCCAGGCTCAGGCCTGGTCCTGAAACTCGGGCACGGCGACTGCGTCGTTGTGGGTGACGACCTCCTCGAGCTGTTGGCAGAAGGTGTTGAAGGCGTCGCTCGCATGTCCGGGGCGCCGGTGCATCTCGATTTCCACCTGGCCGAGCGCCGGCAGGCCCTGCTCCTCGCCGAGAATCCGACAGCCCGCCGGTACGCTGCGGGGTGTCTTGACGGTGATCGCGAGCCCCGCCTGGACCGGCAGGTTGATGCCGGTGGGGGACTGGCTCGAGTAACGCAGTTCCCAGGCGCGTTCCTGACGCCCCAGGGCGGCGAGGGCGTGGGCGCGAAAGATGCAGCCTTCGGGATTCAGTGCCAGGGGCAGTCGGCTGCCACGGGTAGGATCGGCATCTTCTGCCGCGACCCACACCATGGGTTCCCAGCCGAGCAACTGGCCCGATTGCGTCGGTCCGTGGCGGATCGACAGGACCACGTCGAGCAGGCCCTGCTGGAAGCTGTCCACCAGGTCGGCACTGATGCCACAGATGACCTCGATGCGGGTATGCGGATAGGCCTCGGCGAACCGGGGCAGCAGTTCCGGCAGGTAGGCGCTGGCCTGTTCCTCGGAGGTGCCGATACGAATCTTCTCGCCGTGCTGGCGGTCGCCGAGTGCCGCCCTGGCCTCGTCCTCCAGCGTCAGCATGTGTCGCGCATAGGGCAGCAGCCGTTCACCGTCGGACGTCAGCAGCACGCTGCGGCTGGTGCGCTCGAACAGCGACTTGTGCATCTGGTCCTCCAGTCGCTTGATCTGCAGGCTGACGGCGGACTGGGTCCGGTGCAGCACGCGGCCGGCGGCGCTGAAGCCCTGGCACTCGGCCACGGTGACGAAGGCGCGGAGCAGGTCGGTATCCATAATCGATGAGCCTTTGAAATAAGTGATATCTCAACCATTCATTTCTATTATGAAGAGGCGCTCTCTATCCTGTCCAACATCACTTGAGACAGGCAGGAGTTCCTCATGCAGGCCACCGATGCGCCCACCACTTCCTCGCTGGACGGTCTGATCGACCTTGAGCACTACCCGATTCATGACCTGGACGGCGAGTCCGGACGGGCGCTGATCCAGCGCTGTCACGAACAGCTGGCCGACGATGGCTGTGTGGTACTCAAGAACTTTGTCCCCGAGGAGGCGTTGGCGCGGCTGGAGCGCGAGACCGAGCGGCTGTCGCCCGAGGCGCACTACAACCAGACCGAGACCAACCCCTACAACAATGCCGGCGATCCCGAGCGCCCGGCCCGCCATCCGCTCAATCGCTTCGACGATCGCACCAACGGCTTTGTCGCCGGCGATCGCATCGGCGAAGACACCATCATTCGCCAGGTCTACCAGCACCCGGACTTCCAGCGCTTTATCGCCACTGTCGTGGGCATGGAAGAGATTCATCAATACGCCGACCCATTGGCGGACCTGGTGGTCAACGTGCTGAGAGAGGGCTGCCAGCATCCTTGGCACTACGACACCAACGAGTTCATCGTCACCATGATGACCCGCCAGTCCCACGGCGGTGGCCGGTTCGAGTATGCCCCGGGCATCCGCAGCCCCGAGGGTGAGAACTTCGACGAGGTCGAGCAGGTGCTGGACGGCGATCGTTCGCGGCTCAAGGCGCTGGACCTTCAACCGGGTGACCTGCAGGTATTCTTCGGCCGCTATTCGCTGCACCGGGTGACGCCGGTGGAAGGCGAGAAGGAGCGTCACACCGTGATCTTCGCCTACGCCAAGGAACCCGGCTTCATCGGTCGCCCCGAGCGTGCCCAGCGCATCTTCGGACGCATGGCGCCGATTCACGAGACCCTGTTGAAGGAAGGCATGAATCGCAGCGATTCCCTGGCCGACTGAGCCTGACACACCACATCGGGGCCGAGCGTGAAGATGCTCGGCCCGAACATCTTGTGACCCTCGCGACTGCGAACAGGACCCTGACATGAGCATCGTCGATTTCGACAACCTGACCGACAACGAGCCGGACCATATTCCGGTCGTGCCCTCTGCGCCGATGGCCAACGGCGACAGCATCCCCACCGCCTTCGATCCCAGGCAGCTGCGCGCCGGGCGCCTGGCGCGGCTGCGCGCGACGATGGCGGAGCAAGGCTACGCCGCCATGGTGCTGTTCGACCCCAACAACCAGCGCTATGCCACCGGTTCGCGCAACATGTTCGGCTACTTCCTGCGCAACTCGACCCGCTACATCTATGTGCCCCTGGAAGGGCCGGTGATCCTGTTCGAGTACCCGGGCAGCGCCCACGTCTCTACCTGGCTCGAGACCATCGATGAATCGCGCACGTCCAAGGTGGTGTGGTCCGCCGTCAACCAGCGCGACAACCTCTCTTCGGACCCCTTCGGTGTTGAGATCGCCGAACTGATCGAAGAGCACGGACGCGGCAACCGCAAGATCGGGCTGGATCGCTGTGCGCTCAACCTGGCGCGCTCACTCGAGGCCCAGGGCCTCGAGGTCTTCGACTGCATGCAGGACACCCTGCACTGCCGGCGCATCAAGACCCCCGAGGAGATCGCCTGTCTGGCCCAGTCCATGGCCGGCAGCGAGGCTGCGGTGGCCGAGGTCGAGGCGGCGATCAAGCCGGGCATCACCGAGAACGAGCTGTTCGCGATCATGTACGGCAACGTCATCCGTCAGGGCGGCGAGTTCATCGAGACCCGTCTGCTGTCGTCCGGCCCGCGCACCAACCCCTGGTTCAATGAGGCCAGTGACCGGGTCATTCGTCCGGGCGAACTGGTGGCGCTGGACACCGATACCATCGGTTGTCACGGCTACTATTCGGACTTCTCGCGGACCTTCCACGTCGGCCCCAATCGCCCCAGCGCCTACCAGAAGGAGCTGTATCGCATGGCCTACGACCAGGTGCACCACAACATGGGCATCTTGAAGCCGGGCATGAGCTATCGCGAGATCGCCGAGCAGGCCTGGAAGATCCCCGAGCGCTTCCTCGACCGTCGCTATCCCTCCATCATCCACGGCGTCGGCATGCACGGTGAAACCCCGCTGGTCGCCCACCATATGGACTTCGATCGCTTCTCCAAGGATGGCGTTCTCGAACCCGGCATGGTGGTGTCCGTGGAGAGCTACATCGGCGAGGTGGGTGCCGCCGACGGGGTCAAGCTGGAAGAAGAAGTGCTGATCACCGACAGCGGTGTGGAAAAGCTGTCCCGCTATCCCTTCGACGAGGCGCTGCTCGACCGCCAGTTCTGAGCCGCATCATCTGCGTACCATGCTGCGCCGGGCCCCACGCGAGATGGCCGCCCGGCGCTGACGCCTTTTCAGCAAGTCATATCGAGAGTTTTGATGAAAGACGTGAATCATTGGATCGGCGGTGAGTCACAGCCGTCGCAGCGCCATCTGGATGTCATCAACCCGGCCACCGCCGAGCCGGTCGGTCGTGTCGCCCTGGGGGACGCTGCTACCGTCGAGAGTGCCATCGAGGCGGCCCGCCGCGCCCAGCCGGCCTGGCGCGACACGCCGCCGGCCAAGCGCGCCCAGGTGATGTACCGCTTCAAGGCGCTGCTCGAGCGTGACGCCGACGAGATCTGCGCGCTGGTCAGCGAAGAGCACGGCAAGGTGCTTGAAGACGCCATGGGCGAACTCAAGCGCGGTATCGAGAACGTCGAGTACGCCTGCGGCGTGCCGGAGCTGCTCAAGGGGGAGTATTCCCACAACGCCGGGCCGGCCATCGACACCTGGTCCAATCATCAGCCGCTGGGCATCGTGGCCGGGATCACGCCGTTCAACTTCCCGGCCATGGTGCCGCTGTGGATGTATCCGATGGCGCTGGCCTGCGGCAACGCCTTTATCCTCAAGCCCTCCGAGCAGGTGCCGTCGGCGGCGCTCAAGATGGCCGAGCTGCTCACCGAAGCCGGTCTGCCCGACGGCCTGTTCAGCGTGGTCCACGGCGACCGTGAGGTGGTCGAGGCGCTGATCGATGCGCCGGATGTGAAGGCGGTGTCCTTCGTCGGCTCGACCCCGGTGGCCAAGGCGATCTACCAGCGTGGCGCCGAGAATGGCAAGCGCGTCCAGGCGCTCGGTGGCGCCAAGAACCACGCCGTGGTACTGCCCGATGCCGATCTGGACAACGCCGCCAGCACCCTGATCGGGGCCGCCTACGGCAGTGCCGGTGAGCGCTGCATGGCGATCAGCGTGGCGGTGTGTGTCGGCGATGACACCGCCGATGCCCTGGTGAAACGGCTTTCGCAGGAGGCTCGGGAACTCAAGATCGGTGCCGGCACCGAGCGCGGCCTGGATATGGGTGCGCTGGTCAACGCCGGGCACCGCGACAAGGTGGCGGGCTATCTCCAGCAGGGCATCGACGCCGGGGCCGAGCTGGTGGTGGATGGGCGCGAGCATCCGCTGGTCGAGTCGTCACCGGGCTACTTCCTGGGCGCGAGCCTGCTCGACCGGGTCACGCCCGAGATGAGCGTCTATCGCGACGAGATCTTTGGGCCGGTGCTGTGCGTCGTGCGTGTCGCCAGCTACGATGAGGCCATTGCGCTGATCAACGCCCACCAGTACGGCAACGGCACCTGCGTGTTCACCCGGGATGGCGAGGCCGCGCGTCGCTTCGCCGACGCCATCGAGGTCGGCATGGTCGGCATCAACGTACCGCTGCCGGTGCCGGTGGCCTTCCACAGCTTCGGCGGCTGGAAGGAGTCGCTGTTCGGCGATCTGCATGCCTATGGCCCCGACGCCGTGCGCTTCTACACCCGGCGCAAGGCCATCTCCCAGCGCTGGCCGAGGAGCCAGGACAGGGAAAGCGCGCAGTTCAACTTCCCCTCGAACTAGCGCGCTCTCGAGGCCTGGCTCGTCCTGCAAGCGCAGCGCCGGCCTCTGACCCCCGACGAGGGAGAGCGACTCAGGCCACCGACAACGCCCACTCCTTGCGAGTGGGCGTTGTCGTATCCGTGGCAGGCGCTCGCGCCCTCACTCGGGGGCTGTCGGTGTCGAGGTGGATGGCGGCGTCGCCGCAAGACGCGGGTGGATAGGGTTGGCGGGGCGATAGCCGGGCAGGGCAAGACGACGGGTGGCGACGCTTGGGTGCAGCGTCTCGTTGCCGAAGGAGGCAAAGCCGATGCGCCGCAGATAGCGCCGGGGCGAGATCAGTCGATAGAGGCGCGAAAGAAACCTCTGGTAGGAGTCGACGATGTCGTCCTCGCTCGGTGGTGAACCAAGCAAGGGGCGGCTGTCAGGCAGCAGCGGCAGCCCCTGTTCGCAGGCGCGGCCCATCATCCAGTCCAGGCTGACGTCCGACAGCACGCGGTCCCGGTAGCCTCCGCCGACGTTGGAGTGGGCGCCGGGAAACCATACCTGCTCGAGGGTGGCGGTGGTGGTCTGCGGCGACCACAGGGTGGGGGCGAAGGCCTTGCGGTGCTCGTCGATCGCCAGCGCCTGGTAGGCGTGGCGCACCAGCGGACTCAGGCGGGTGTCATGGAACTCGAATCGGCGGCGGTTGAAGGCGGCAAAGCTCCTGAGTGGAATCCCCAGGCTGCCCACGGTGTCCCACACACCGATCATGTGGATCTCCGGCACCCAGGCGTAGCGCGAGGCGAAGCGTCGAGCCTCGGCGGATTGCGGGCCACGCCTTCGATCGCGGTAAAGCGCGTAGGCGCGTCCCGCCAACTGCCGGTGTTCGGGGTGCAGCAGTCCGCTGGTGTGAAGCATCCCGCTCAGGCTGCGCGCGGTGTAGGCGCCTCGGCTGAAGCCGAACAGGAACAGCCGGTCTTCCGGGCGCAACAGTTCGACAAGCTCCACGTACGCCTCGACCAGAATTTCCGATAGCCCGAGTCCGGTGGCGCCTGCCACCAGGCGGTCGTACCAGTGCAGGTCACTGCCGACGCCATGGTAGTAGCGCTTGACGGTACCGCCCTCGGCCATGGGGTTGTCGGCCACCGCCTGGTAGAGCCGGCTGACGTTGGTGTTGGTGTCACCGTCTTCCAGGTCCATGTCCGGCACCTGCCAGGTGCCATCGAATAACAGCGCGACATTCTTGGCCATCGGCTTCCCTTGCTGTCAGCCCTCTTGATCCGAGCGAAGCTCGGTGGTCGCTGTCAGTGTATGTCGGGGGCGTGGCCGGAAAATTGAGCGCAGAGGCGAAGGGCGTCGATTGGTCGTGCTGTCAGCGCTGCGGCAAAGATTGCAGGAGCGGGGCGGGTGGATGGCCTCCTCCCGCCCCTTGGTCGTTCGCTTGTCAGAGTGTCTAGAAGCGCGTCGCCCAGGTATCGACGACCCTGAGCGCGTCATCGACCAGATGGAGCCGGCGCCACTTGTCGAAGGTCATGCAGGGGTGCGAAGCGCCGAAGGCCAGGACGTCACCGATGCGCACGTCGCGGGCGCTGTCCGGTAGCTGGATAAAGGTGTGCTGATCCATCTGCTTGACGACTTGCCAGCCTTCCACCGACAGCTGCTCGCTGGCCTGTCCGCCTTCGCGATAGCGCCTGAGCACCTCGGGCGCCAGGTCGAAGCCGATATCGCGCTTGCCCAGTGCCACGATGGCCAGCCCCGGCTCGGGCAGCGACTGCACCTGGGCGAACACCTCCAGCGCCGGCTCAAGCCCCTGGTGCAGGTCCTGGCGCCGGGACAGCACGCCGGCCTGGGCCTCGCGGTAGATGCCGTGGTCGTGGACCACGTAGCAGCCCGGGCGCAGCACCGGGGTGAAGCGGCCTTCGAGTCCACCGTCGCGGAATGCTTCGGCGATCAGGTCGTACCAGGCCGAACCCGACGCCGTGACGATGGGCTTGTCGCGATCGACCAGGCCTTCGTCGGCCAGTCGCTTGACGCCGTCGACCAGGCGCTGGGCGTAGCGACGAATACCGGCCACCGGATCGTCGCCATGGACCACGCCCTCATACCCCTCCAGACCCGCCAGGGCTATGCCGGGCAGGGTAGCCGCCCGGCGGGCCAGCGCCATTACCTCGTCATCATCGCGAAGTCCGCACCTTCCCCCTTCGACGCCTACCTCGATCAGGATATTCAGGGAGATGCCGGCCGCCCCGAAAAAGGCGCCTAATTGGTCCAGGTTCTCGGCGCTGTCGACGGTGACATAGAGCTCGGCGCCGGCGCGGATCAGGTCTGCGGCGATGGCCATGTTGGCCTGACCGACCATCTGGTTGGCCACCAGTAGTCGCTGCGCGCCCTCGGCGAAGGCGGCGCGGCACTGGGGCAGGGTGGCCAGGGTGATGCCCCAGGCGCCGGCCTCTAGCTGCCGCCGGAATAGCGCCGGGGTCATGGTGGTCTTGCCGTGGGGCGCAAGCTCGGCGCCGTGGCGGCGGGCGAAGTCCTGCATCCATGCCAGATTGTGGGCGAGCGGCGCTTGGTGGATCACCGCCGCCGGCAGGCTGACGTCGGCCAGCAGCCGGTCGCCGGTTTCCAGGGTGCCCTTGTGGCAGCCCTTGGCATCGAAGGAAGAGGAAGAGGGGGAGTGGGCCATGGAAGTTCTCCTGAAGGCGGAACGCGGCTCATGTTACGCCGCGCTGGACGATTGGCAATGTTCGAAGATTGATCTGACTACGACCATTGTCGGAAATTTTCAAAAAACGGTGGATGGTTGTTAGAAACTAACATAGCGTAAGGATACCGCAGATGACGAGGGCCCTGGACAGGCTTCGTGATCTGGCAACGTCGCAACGGAGGGAGGCAAGCCGTGAGTCAACAGATCGATATCCTGTCGCGCATCACCGCGGTGGTTCGCTCCCTGAGCGAGTCGGAGCGCAAGGTGGCGGAGCTGATCTTCGACGACATCGACTTCGTGGCAGAGGCCAGCATCAGCGAGATCGCCCGGCGATCAGGCGTCAGTGACGCCACCGTGACCCGCTTCGCCCGCTCGGTGGACTGCGACAACGTGCGTGACCTCAAGCTGCGCCTGACCCGTGCCCTGGCGGCCGGTCGTCGCTTTATCGAGGACGCCGATCCCGCCCGGGGATCGAGCATCGTCTACGACGTTGCCGCCCAGACCCTGGCGCTCAACCGCGAATTGCTGTTCGAGGCCGATATCGAAGGCGCGGTGGAGCGACTCGACAATGCCCGCCAGATCCTGACCTTCGGCAGTGGCGGCGGCTCCAGCGTGATGTGCCAGGAGCTGCAGTTTCGCCTGATGCGCCTGGGCTATGCGGTCAGCGCCTATCCTCACGGTCTGCTGCCGAGGATGGTGGCCGCCACCCTGGAGCCCGAGGACGTAGTGGTGGTGCTGTCGGTGTCCGGCTATACGCCGGAGATGGTCGAGTCGGCCCAGATCGCCAGTCAGTACGGAGCCCAGGTGATCGCCATCACCGCCGTGGGGTCTCCGCTTGCCGCCGCCGCCAACGTGGTGCTGCCCATCGCCGCCCGGGAGACCGATTTCATTCTTCACCCTTCGGCGTCGCGCTATGCGTTGATGGCCGCCATCGACGTGCTGGCGCTGGAGCTGGCCATGCGTCATCGCGACCAGGCACGCACCAAGCTCAGGCGTTTGAAGATTGCACTTGATGACCATCGCGGCGGTGACAATCGCCAGCCGCTGGGAGACTGACATGCACCATGACCTCTTGATTCGTCGCGCCACGCTGCTGGATGGCACCGGCGCAGATCCCTGCATCGCGGATGTCGCGATCAAGGGGGATCGTATCGTGGCGGTGGGGGATCTCGCCGGGCACGAGGCCAGCGAGGTGGTGCAGGCCGAGGGGCTGGTGCTGACCCCGGGATTCATCGACGTTCACACCCACGACGACACCAATGTGGTGCGCACCCCCGAGATGCTGCCGAAGCTGAGCCAGGGGGTGACCACGGTGGTGGTCGGCAACTGCGGCATCAGCGCCTCGCCGGTCAGGCTGCGCGGCAGCGAGGTGCCCGACCCGATGAACCTGCTGGGCGACGCCGAGGATTTCGCCTATCCCAGCTTCTCTGCCTACGCCGATGCCGTGGCGACGGCCTGCCCGGCGGTCAATGTGGCGGCGCTGGTGGGGCATACCAGCCTGCGCTCACTGGTGATGGATGACTTCGAGCGCCCGGCCCGCGACGACGAGATCGCCGCCATGCGCCTTGCTCTGGAACAGGCGCTGGCCGAGGGGGCCATCGGCATGAGCACTGGGCTTGCCTATCGCAACGCCCGTCAGGCGCCAAGCGCCGAGGTCGGTGCCCTGGTGCGCGCGGTCAGCGAGGCGGGCGGCATCTACACCACCCACCTGCGTGACGAGTTCGCCGCACAGGCCGAGGCGATGGACGAGGCCTTTGCCACCGCCGCCGAAGCCCGTGCACCGCTGGTGATCTCGCACCTGAAGTGCGCCGGTGCCGGTAACTGGGGCCAGGCGCCACGGGCCCTGGCGCAGTTGACCGACGCCGCCAGCCGCCAGCGTGTTCACTGCGACTGCTACCCCTATACCGCCGGTTCCTCGACCCTGGATCTGGGGCAGGTCACCGACGAGATCGACATCACCATCACCTGGTCGAAGCCGCATCCGGAGCAGGCGCGTCGGCCGCTGGCCGACATCGCCGCCGACTGGGGGCTGTCGCTGATGGACGCGGCCAGGCGCCTGCAACCCGCCGGCGCGGTCTATCACAACATGAGCGAGGACGACATGCGCCAGGTGCTGGCGCACCCCTTGACCATGGTCGGCTCCGACGGCCTACCCAATGACCCGCATCCGCACCCGCGACTGTGGGGCGCCTTTCCCCGCGTGCTGGCCCACTACAGCCGCGACCTGGCACTGATGCCGCCGGCCGAGGCGGTACGCAAGATGACCGGTCTTTCCGCCGCCACCTTTGGCCTGGAAGACCGCGGTGTGATTCGTCCAGGCGCCTTCGCCGATCTGGTCCTTTTGGATCTCGAACGACTGGAAGATAGCGCCACCTATGACCAGCCGAAGACGCCCGCCAGCGGCATCCTTCGGGTGCTGGTCAACGGCACGACGGCCTACGCCAACGGTCAGGCGTCGGGCCAACGATCCGGGCGCATGTTGCGCCGAAGCGTGCGCCTTGCGGCCACGCCACTCTAGCCACGTTTATTGCATCAGCCTTTATCAGGAGACATTGACATGACGATCAAGCGTTATGGCGCCGAAGGCGGCGTCGGTACCGGCGGTCAGAAACTTCCCTTCTCCCGCGCGGTGGAAGCCGGCGGCTGGCTGAAGGTGTCCGGTCAGACCCCGATGACCGATGGAGAAGTGGTGGAAGGCGGCATCGTCGAGCAGAGCCGACTGGCCTTCGAGAATGCCCTGACCATCGCCCGCGAGGCGGGCTACGACATCGAGGACGTGGTCCACGTCACCGCCGTGCTGACTGACTCGCGCTACTTCCAGTCGTTCAACAAGGTGTTCGCCGAGTACTTCAAGGATCACCCGCCGGCGCGCATCTGCAGCGTTCAGGATCTGGTGGTGGACTGCAAGGTCGAGGTGGACCTGACCTGCTACCGCGCCGACCGCGCTTAAACCAGGGATATTGCGTCGAGTGGCAACTCGACCGGGGCAGGGATGCCCGCATCGTAGCGACAGGAAGGCGCCGGATCCCGGCAAGGACCCGACGCCAGGCACAGCAAACGTTCACGTTCACTGTCTCGATCGCGGCAACGACCGAGACGACAAGTATAAGAGGTCTGTATGAACAGTCATCTTTTCCTTGCTACCTTTTGCGTCTACATCGTCCTGATGATCGGCTTCGGCTGGTGGATGTCGCGGAACGATCGCGGCACCGGCGATGACTTCCTCCTTGGCGGGCGCAGCGTACCGATATTCCTGACCATCGGTACCACCGTGGCCACCATGGTGGGAACAGGTTCCAGCATGGGGGCGGTAGGCTTCGGCTACGCCAACGGCTGGGGCGGCGCACTCTATGGTCTGGGTGGTTCGATCGGGGTGCTGCTGCTGGCGCTGTGTTTCGCCGGTGTGCGCCGCTACCGCTTCATGACCATGAGCGAAGAGTTGTCGTTCTACGTCGGGGCCAACCGCCTGGTGCGCAATGTCGTGGCATTGTTCATCTACGTCGCCTGTATCGGCTGGCTCGGCGCCCATATCCTCGGTGGCGGCCTGTATCTGGCGTGGATGGCGGATATCCCCGCCTGGCAGGCCAAGATGGTGGTGGCCCTGGGCTTCGGTGTCTACTGCGTCATCGGCGGCTACATGGCGGTGGTCTGGACCGACACCGTGCAGGCCATCGTGCTGTTTGTCGGCTTCTTTTTGATGGCGGCGGTGGCCGTGGTCGAGGTGGGCGGCTTCTCCGAGATGACCGCCTCCATGGACGCCGCGGCGACCAGCTTCCTGGCCATCGACAAGGTCGGCCTGGTGCCCGCCCTGTCGCTGATTACGGTGATCGCCGTCGGCGTGCTGGCGACCCCGTCCTTCCGCCAGCGCATCTACTCCGGCGCCTCGGTGGGCTCGGTGCGCCGCTCCTTCCTGGTGACCGGCTGCCTTTACATGCTGTTCTCCATCGTGCCGGCGATCATCGGCATGGCGACCTACGCCCTCAACCCCAACCTGGAAAACAGCAACTTCGCCTTCCCGTATCTGGCCACCGAAGTACTGCCGCTGTGGCTGGGCCTGCTGCTGCTGGTGGCCGGTCTGTCGGCGACCATGTCCAGCGCCAGCAGTGACGCCATCGCCGGTGTCACCACCCTGATCCGCGATCTCTACGTGCTGGTCAAGGGCCGCGCGCCGTCGGCCAAGAGTGTGGTCATGCTGTCGCGGGTCGGCCTGGTGGGCACCATTGGCCTGGCGCTGGCCTTCGCCCTGACCTCCGACAACGTGATCGCCTACATCACCAAGATGGTGGCGACCGTGCTGGCGGGCATGTTCGTGTGCGGCGTGCTGGGCCGCTTCTGGCCGCGCTACAACTGGCAGGGCGCGATTGCCTCGCTGGTGGTGGCGTCCGCCACCTCGCTGACGGTCATCTCGGTGGAGAGCTGGAGTGAGTACTGGGGCAACCCGAGCATCCCGGCGGTGGGCCTGGCCATGGCCGCCGGTATTGTGGTCAGTCTGTTTACCCCGGCTTCCGAGCTCAGCGAAGACCAGGCACTCGAGCTGATCACCGAAGAGCGCGAGCGCATGGAGGCGGTGCCGGACGTGCCGCTGCGCAAGGGGCCCGCCAAGGCCTGAAGACCGCTCTCCAGGCCGAAGCACAAAAGCCCGCGCAGGTGACTGCGCGGGCTTCTTCGCATGTCTGCCGCGGTGGCGAGGAGCATGGGGCGCCGCTCAACGGCGCAGTGACCATATTCGGCCAAGGGCGCCGTCCTTCAACACAAGATGGTGAAACAGTGCTGCCACGATATGGCCACCAAGCAGGCAAGGCAGCAGCAGATCGGCGCCCCAGTCCCGATGAAAGCGGCCAAACGGCTCCATCAGGGTGATCAACGGCACCTCGAGCAGGGCCGCGAGCGAGTCTGCCAATGGCAGGCGCTGAAACGCGGGCAGTGTCCACTGGCCCAGCACCCTGAGGTCGAAGCCGGTACCGATATAGGCCGCCACGGGCAGCGCCAGGAGCACGGCGAGCAGGCCACAGTGGGCGAGGCGAGTCACCCGTGGCAGACCCAGGGGTGGCGGCTGCGGCAGCCACAGGTGGGCCGCCAACAGCCCGAGCGACAGCGCCACACTCAAAAGCCCCAGGTTGACGTGGACCACCAGCAGGTACCAGTTGGCCGACTCGAGCTGGGTGGTCACCCACTTGCGCCCGTAAGCAGTGAGGTAGAGATGACCGATGGTCAACGCCAGCGAGGCGTGCAGGGCGCGGCTGGTCACGGCATGACGGGCAGGGTGGACATCGGGGGCGTGGTTGACGTCGTGGGCTCGGCTCGCTGGCATGAAGGAAACCTCGGGGATGCGGTATTGCCCGGTGTCAGGCAACTACCGCCATGCTGACGCCTGGCCCTTCGCCTGTCAGCCATTCCCTGTGCCATGCTGGGGACAATTCGCCCTCGGAGCCTCCCATGTCGATCTTTCTCGTCACCCTCTTTGTTGCCTCCCTGCTGCCGATCCTGCTGGCCTGGATCGGCGCCGCCTGGCGTGTGCGCCAGTTCGGCCACCTGGACAATCGCCAGCCGCGTGCCCAGCAGGCGCGTCTTGAAGGCGTCGGTGCGCGGCTGCAGGCGGCCCAGTCCAACGCCTGGGAGGCGCTGATCATCTACGCCACCACCGCGGTGGTGGCCATCGGCGCAGGGGTGGAGCTTGAAAGCCTCGACGTGCCGGCGCTGGTCTTTCTCACCTCACGTCTGCTCCACCCGCTGGCCTACGCCCTGAACTGGCAGTGGACCCGCTCCATCGTCTTCGCCATCGGCATGCTGGCGTGTCTGACGATCATGATCGGAGCGTTGTGGTAGCCGCCCTGAAACGAGACCGGTGGCGGGCGGTTGTCCGCCGGCGTTCAGCCCTTTGACCGTCAGGGGCCGACGACGGTCATTGTGACGACTGCGCCAGGGTGGTGACCAGGCGCTGGCAAATGTTGTCCAGCGCCTTGGCCTTGCCTTCGTCGGCCAGGCTGCCGTCTTCATGGAAGGCGCTGCCGGCGCCGCCTACTGCAAGCTGGTCCGGCAGTACCGTGACGCCGATGTTGCTCAAGAGCTGACGCAGCAGCGGCAGGGCGCGTAGCCCGCCCAGCCCGCCGGGTGAGGCGCCGACGATGGCCGCCACCTTGTGCTGGTAGGGCTCTAGGGCGCCCAGGTCGCCGTCGGGGCGCGAGACCCAGTCGATGGTGTTCTTCAGAAGCGGTGTGATGAAGCCGTTGTACTCCGGGGAGGCGATGGCGAGGCCCTGATGCTCCATGAACATCCGCTTGAGGCGGCTGGCGTGCTCGGGAAGACCCTCGCCGGCCTCCAGGTCGCCGTCGTAGATCGGCATGGGAAAGTCACGCAGGTCGACAAAGGTGGCCTGACCACCAAGGGCGTCGATGCGCTGTGCCATCAGTCTGGCCAGACGCTTGTTGAAGGAATCCTCCCGGGCGCTGCCGGCAAAGACCAGGATACGGGGGCGGGTATCGCTCATGGGGTTCTCCTGCGGTGTGAACGGAAGTGCAAAAGGGCAAGGCATGGACCAATAGCCAATGGCGCACGCTCTGTCAGCCATTGCCAACGCCGATCTTGTGCATTCATCCTGCAACATATCGCATCAAGATGGCAGAAGGAGGACGATGTGAAGTACCCCACAACGCCGGATGGGCGCTACTTTGTTGCCCGCAATCGTCTCTGGCGCTGCACCGATCCCGGCCTGGACGAGGACACCCGCAAGCGCCACGTCAAGGCGCTGATGGCGGCCCGACGCGCGGTCAAGGAGGCCAACAAGGTCGACGATGACGACGCGCTCAAGGCCGCGCGCCGCCAGGTCCAGGCAGCCAAGGAGGCGCTGGGCGAGCGTGGCCCGGTGTGGTGGTCCGACGGCGCCGAGGATGAGTCCGGACGCGCACCCCACAACAGCTCCTACGCCGACTGGTGGGCCAGCCTGAACGCGCAGGAGGACAAGGTGTCTGGATGAATGCCTTGCCTGTCGGCAAGGCGGCCTTCAGGAAGACCAGGGCAGCGGTGGCGCCTCCAGGCGTGCTCCCTGCCACTGGGGGATGTCACCAAAGCGCTCGCTGGCGGCTTCCCAATCGTGCTGGGCCTGGATGATCGCTTCCCGCGAATGGCCAACGAAGTTCCACCAGATCAGGATCTCGTCCTGCATCGGCTCGCCGCCGATCAACAGGATCCGGCTGCCCGCCGACAGCGACATCTCGAGGCTGTCTCGCCCACGTCCGAGATACCCCAGCTCGTCCACCGCGAAGGCCTCGTCATCCAGCTCGAGGCCGCCTTCCAGCACCAGCACGCCGTATTCGAAGTCAGGACGCAGGGGCACCGCCAGCTTCGTGGTGTCACTGGCCTGAACGTCGAGTCCCACCAGCGGCGAAAAGCTCAGGGTGGGGGCGTGGTGGCCTTCGGCTTCACCGATCAGCAGGGTGAAGTCGGCGCCGTCGCGGCGCCAGCGCGGCAGCTCGGCGTAGTGATCAAAGCGTGGCGCGGTGTCGGCCTTGTCCTGGGGCAGGGCGATCCATAGCTGGGCGGCGTGCAGGCTGTCGGTTTCCGCCAGGCTCTCTTCGGTATGGCTGATGCCGTGGCCGGCGGTCATCAGGTTGACCTCACCCGGTCGGATCACCTGGTCGCTGCCCAGGCTATCCCGGTGGTGGACCTCGCCGGAAAGCATCCAGGTGAAGGTCTGCAGGCTGGTGTGGGGGTGGGGGCCGACCCGCATGGCCTGGCCCTCGCGCAGGATGCTGGGGCCGGCGTGGTCGAGAAAGCACCAGGCGCCGATCAGGCGGCGCTCGCGGGTGGGCAGTACGCGGTGGATCGGCAGGCCGCCGACGTCGGCCTCCCGGGAACCGATGCGCTGGATACAACGGCGTCCATCGACCACCGGGCAGTCCAAAGAAGATGATGGGCGATGGGGCGTTTCGTGCAGGCTCATGGTGGCCTCCTGGGCGGTTATGGCTAGACCTGGTTTGGCTGTACCTGGCTGGGATCGACAGAAAGAACAAGACCTGGGCGCAGTACGCCCAGGCCTGAAGCTCACCCTTGGGTCTGCTGCGAATAGCTCTGCATCAGGTTGGAGTAGGCCGGCAGGTGGGACGCCAACAGGCCACCGAAGCCTTCGATGTCGTTGCGCCAGTCGCGATGCAGCTCGCCACCCACCCCGAACCATGTCATCAACTGGGCGCCGGCCTGGCTCATGCGATCCCAGGCGGCCTCGCGGGTCACCGGGTTGAAGGTGCCGGAGGCGTCGGTGACGACGAAGACGTCGTAGCCGGCCTCGATGGCCGACAGCACCGGAAAGGCCACGCAGACCTCGGTGACCACTCCGGCGATCAGCAGCTGCTTGCGTCCCGTCTTCTCGATGGCGGCGACGAATTCCTCGTTGTCCCAGGCGTTGATCTGGCCGGGGCGAGCGATATAGGGGGCGTCCGGGAACATCTCCTTGAGTTCGGGGACCATGGGGCCGTTGGGGCCGTCCTCGAAGCTGGTAGTCAGGATGGTCGGCAGCTCGAAGAACTTCGCCATGTCGGCCAGGGCCAGCACGTTGTTCTTGAAGGCGTCGGGCTCGAAGTCGCGCACCAGCGACAAGAGGCCGGCCTGGTGGTCGACCAATAGTACGGTGACGTCATCCTTGTCGAGACGAACATAGGGGCGAGTCATGGGGTTTCTCCTCCTGTCAGGGGAAACCTTCCTTGGGAGATGCCTCCGGCATCCAGCCTGGAGGTGGGGTCCCGGCGGCGACTGCCGCCGGGAAGTTGCCAAGCATTGAGAAGGGGTGAGTCGGCAGGGGCAGACGCCTAGCCGCCAGCAACCTGTTTCTAGCTGCCGACACTCTGGGTATCGAGTCGGCCAAACCGGCCACGCCGAAATGCGTCGATGGAGGCGTGGATCTCGGCCTCGCTGTTCATCACGAAGGGGCCATGACCTACCACCGGCTCGTCGATCGGTTCACCGGTCAGCACCAGCAGCCGGGCGGCGGTGTTGGCGGCCAGGGCCAGCGTCTCGCCATCGCGGGACAGCTCGACCACGCTGCCACCGCGCACGACCTCCTGATCCTGTACCAGCAGGGTGCCGTCGAGCACTACCAGAAGGCTAGTGTGCCCGTTGGGTAGCGACAAGGTCGTTTCAGCGTCCTCGTTCAATGCCAGCTTCCAGGCGTTGATCGGGGTAAAGGTCCGCGCCGGGCCACGTGCCTCCAGGTACTCGCCGGCCACCACCCTGAGCTGGCCCGCCTCGCCCGGCAGTGTCACCACCGGGATCTCGTCACGGGTCAGCTTCTGGTAGGCCGCCGGGGTCGTCTTGTGGCGCGCCGGCAGATTGACCCACAGCTGGACCATCTCCAGGTCGCCGCCCTGGCGAGTGAAGTCCTCGGAGTGAAACTCCTCGTGGAGGATGCCGTCGCCTGCGGTCATCCACTGAACGTCGCCCGGGCCGATGGTGCCGCCCCCGCCGGAGGAATCGCGGTGGCTGACCTCGCCGCGATGCACGAAGGTCACCGTCTCGAAGCCCCGATGGGGGTGCACGCCGACGCCACGCTTTTGCTCGCTGGGCGCGAAGTGGTGAGGCCCGGCGTGGTCCAGCAGCAGAAAGGGGCTGATGCGCTCGGCGCCAAGGCGGTCGTAGCTGAACAGCGAGCGCACCGGGAAGCCGTCGCCCACCCAGTGACCGCGAGGGGCAGCGTGTACGGCGTTGATGGTCTTCATGGGACACCTCCTGTCATGGAAGGATCGTTGGCGATCCGTCATGGTGACAGCATAGAATCGAGACGATGTAGGCGGTAGTAGGCAAAATTCGGACGCATCGTTGCATATGTGGAACGATGGTGCGCTTAATCACCCTCGACAGGACCCGAGCCGTGCAGGATCTCAACGACTTCTTCTATTTCGTCAAGGTGGTGGACCACGGCGGTTTTGCTCCGGCGGGCCGCGCCCTGGGGCTGCCCAAGTCACGGCTCAGCCGACGTATCGCGGCGCTGGAGGCACGCCTCGATACCCGCCTGATTCAGCGTTCCACCCGTCAGTTTGTGGTCACGGAACTGGGCCAGGCCTTCTATCAGCATTGCCAGGCCATGCTGTGGCAGGCCGAGGCGGCGGTGGAGGTGGTCGAGCGCCACCAGGCCGAACCGCGCGGGCGCATTCGCCTGAGCTGTCCGCCGAGCCTTCTCGCCACCTTGTTCACGCCGCTGTTTTCCGAGTTCCTGCGTCGCTGCCCCCGCATCGACCTGGACGTGGTGGCGACCAGTCGCCGCGTCGACGTGGTGCGAGAAGGTTTCGATCTGGCGATCCGGGTACGCTATCCGCCGCTGGAAGACAGCGAACTGGTGATGCGCAGGCTGTCGCGCAGCCCCCAGCGGCTGCTGGCATCACCGGATCTGGTGGCGCGCCTGGGGATGCCGGAAGCGCCGCAAGCCTTGAGCGATTGGCCCAGTCTCGACTTCGAGGAACCGGACCGGCGCCATCGCTGGCGCCTGGACGGTCCCGGCGGCGAGGAGCGAATCATCGAGCATCGGCCTCGGCTGGTGACCGACGACGTGGGGCTCTTGCACCGGGCGGTGCTCGATGGCCAGGGGGTGGCACGCTTGCCGTTGGTGGCCGCGGGCGCCGATCTGTGCGCCGGGCGTCTGGTGGACGTGTTGCCGGGCTGGGAGCCTCGGGCCGGACTGATCCACGCGGTCTACCCCAGCCGCCGCGGACAGTTACCGTCGGTACGGGCACTGCTCGACTTTCTCGACGGTGCCCTGGACGAGGAGGACGCGCCGCTGCCCAGGGCGTAGGGACGATCGGGGCGCAACGGTGCCTGGCCTGACGAGACGGCCCGTGTCCGGCCGTCGGAAACGACAACGCCACGGCATGGGCCGTGGCGTTGTTGGTGCCGGGGCTCAAGCGGCCCCTGCGGTCTTGCTGGTCCAGCGCCTGATCAGGCGTCCTTTCCGCTGCCCTTGGGCGCTTCAGAGGAGGAGGCCTGCGAGGCCTTGTTGCTCAAGCTCGGCCAGGCGCTTGGGTCCACCTTGCCCTTGAGCTTGGGGAACTCGTCCGGGTTGAAGGTCGGCTCCTGGCCGGCCTTGAGCTGACGCTCGTAGTCGCGGAACAGGGCGAAGGCCAGCGGCGAGAGCAGCAGGATGGCGGTCAGGTTGATCAGTGCCATCATGCCCATGGACAGGTCGGCGAAGTTCCAGATGGTGCCGAGCTGGGCGATCGAGCCGATCATGATCATCGCCAGCACCGCCAGGCGATAGATGAACACCGCGCCCGCAGAGCGACGCGAGCCCGCCAGGTACTCGATGTTGGATTCACCGTAGGAGTAGTTGGCGATCAGCGAGGTGAAGGCGAACAGCAGGATGGCGATGGCCACGAACATGCCGCCCCAGTCACCCACGTGCTCGGACAGCGCGACCTGGGTCAGCTGGATGCCGTTGGGCGCATCACCGCTCTGCAGCGCCGGCTCCGACAGGATGATCACCGCGGCGGTGGCGGTACAGATCACCAGGGTGTCGAAGAACACGCCGAGCATCTGGATAAAGCCCTGGGCCGCCGGATGGTTCGGTCGGGTGCTGGCGGTGGCGGCCACGTTCGGGGCGGAACCCATGCCGGCCTCGTTGGAGAACAGGCCGCGCTTGATGCCCTGCATCATGGCCTGGGCCACGGCGTAGCCGACGGCACCGCCGGCGGCTTCTTCGAGGCCAAAGGCACTGTTGAAGATCAACGCGATGGCGCTCGGCAGCTCATCGATATTCAGCGCCACCACCACCAGAGCGAGGATCAGGTAGAGCAGTGCCATCAGCGGCACGATCAGCTCCGCCACCTTGGCGATGGAGCGCAGGCCGCCGAAGATGATCGGGGTAACCCCCACCAGCAGGGCGATGCCGACGATCCAGGTCGGGATGTTGAATGCCTGCTCCATGGCCTGGGCGATGGAGTTGGCCTGGACGCTGTTGAAGGCGAGACCGAAGGCGATGATCAGACAGATCGAGAAGGCGATGGCCATCCAGCGCTGACCGAGCCCGCGCTCGATGTAGCGGGCCGGGCCGCCGCGGAAGGTCTTGTCGCCGTGGTCGACCTTGTAGGCCTGGGCCAGGGTGGACTCGACGAAGCTGGTGGCCATGCCGACCAGCGCGGTCATCCACATCCAGAAGATGGCGCCGGGGCCGCCCAGATAGATGGCCACGGCGACACCCGCCAGATTGCCGGTACCCACGCGGGCCGCCAGGCTGGTGGACAGGGCCTGGAAGGAGGAAATGCCCTCGCCGCCATCACGGGATCCCTTGAGCAGGGCGAACATATGGCCGAAGAAGCGGAACTGGATGCCGCGGGTCATGACGGTGAAGTAGAGACCGGCGCCGATCAACAGGTAAACGAGCAGTTTACCCCAGATCAGGCCGTTGCCGACGGAGACGGCATCGTTGAACCAGGTGGCGATGGAATCCATGTCAAATTGTCCATTGGGTAGGAATGCGGAGGCCATTCTTCACGAATTGCCGCGTATGACAAGGAGCGTAGAGAAAAGATTGAGATAAGGCGTAGTTTTCGAGAAAAAAGATATAGACTTTAGTCGCATCAAGAAAGGTGCTGTTCTCAATGGCGCCTCAGGCCAGACATGTGAGGCCGAACGAGGTGTCGGTGAGCCCCTTTACCCGGCGCCGTTTCAGTTTATGCCCAGCGATGCCCGAGACAGGCGTTCGACAGCGGGTTGGGCGGCATTCTGTTGGGCGACATTCTGTTGGGCGGCATTCCCCTGGATGACATTCTCCTGAATGGCATTCTGCTGGTGGATGGCGCAGGCCACCCGCAACAGCGATGCCAGGTTAGGCACCTCACCCCGGATCTCGATCACCTCCTGATGCAGCTCGCTGATGAACTGAACCGTGGTCAGATTCTGGCCGGCGGCGATCTCGTTGAGGATATCCCAGAACTCGTTTTCCAGTCTGACGCTGGTCACCGAGCCCTGCAGGCGGATGGAACGGGTGGTGCACTCGTACTTGGCAGGGTCGGTGGAGGCGTACATATGGCACATGGCGTGGTCCTCTCGCTGGCGTCCGGTCGTTATCGATGATGCCGTCTTCTGACCCTGCCTGGCTCTTGCGTCAAGGAGCATTAGACCATGGTCGACGTAGTACCCCAGTGTTACCCGCCGTAGGCGGAGGCGACATAGGCTTTGGAGAGACGCAGTGTCGCATGTGGCGCTTGTCGAATCTGAATTCTACGGCCTGGGGCAAGGAGTCCTGCTATGAAGGGTAGCGCTTTTTCTCGTCGTGTCTTTCTCAAGGCCAGCGGTGGTGTGCTGATGGGCACACTGGCGATGGCCTCCGGTCCCATCGCCCTGCTGGCGCCCAGTCGTAGCTGGGCCATGTCCCTTGAAACCCTGACCAGTCGCCAGGGCCAGGTGCTGCTGGCGATGACGCGTCACATCTTCCCTCACCCAGACCTTGAAGACGCGGTCTACGCCCTGGTGGTCAAGAGTCTGGACACCAAGGCCGCCGATCCCCAGGTCGCGGCCCTGGTAGCCGAAGGTATCGATGTGCTCGACCGTGAGGCGGGTGGTGATTGGCTATCGCTGTCGCCGAGCGAGCGTTTCGCCTTGCTGGAAGCGCGGGCCGGCTCGCCATTCTTCGAACTGGTGCGCGGCGACGCCGTCGTCTCGCTCTATGACAACGATCTGGCCTACGCCCACTTCGGCTACGAGGGTGAGGCGGGCAATCCCGGCTACCTGACGAAGGGCTTCAATGACCTGGACTGGCTGCCGGATCCGCCCCGGCCCGAGGGCGGCTACCTGCCCCATGAAGTACCGGGCTGACGCTGTCGCGGCGCCGGGTGAGACGAGCGTCGTTGCGAGCTGGCCACAGCCACGGACAACAACAGCCAGCTACAGATAACAACAGACAACAACGAACAATACGGACCGATGAGGAGACGTCGTCATGGCCATGACCGACAGTCAGAAGACCTTTGCGCTGGACGATGACAGTGTGGTGGTAGTGATCGGCTCGGGGGCCGGTGGAGGCACCCTGGCGAACGAACTGGCCCAGCAGGGCATCGACGTGGTGGTACTGGAAGCGGGCAAGCTGCACACCACCTCGGACTTTCTGGCCGACGAGTGGGGTGCCTTCAACCAGCTTTCCTGGCTGGACCCGAGGACCACGTCGGGAAGCTGGCGGCTGGCACGGGACTTTCCCAACCTGCCGGCCTGGATCGTCAAGTCGGTGGGCGGCACCACGGTGCACTGGGCCGGTGCCAGCCTGCGCATCCAGCCCCACGAGTTCGAGGCGCTGAGCCACTATGGCGCGGTGGACGGCGCTGACCTGCTCGACTGGCCGCTGTCCTACGAGGAACTGGCACCCTGGTACGATCGTGCCGAGGCGCGCATGGGGGTGACCCGCACCCACGACAACAAGGGGCTGCCGGGCAACAACAATTTCAAGGTGATGTACGCCGGGGCGCAGAAGCTCGGCTATTCCTGCAACACCGGCCATATGGCCATCAACAGCGAGATCCGCGATGGCCGGGCGCCCTGCCAGCAGCGCGGCTTCTGCTTCCAGGGCTGCAAGACCCAGGCCAAGTGGTCGACGCTCTATACCGAGCTGCCCAGAGGCATCGCCACCGGACACCTGGAGCTGCGGCCCGAGTCGCATGTGGCGCGTATCGAGCATGACGACGAGGGTCGTGCCAAGGCGGTGGTCTACTTTGATAGCGAGGGCCGCGAACAGCGACAGAAGGCCCGGGTGGTGGCGGTGGCCGGCAACTCCATCGAGACGCCGCGGCTGTTGTTGAATTCCATGAGCAGTCGTTTCCCCAAGGGGCTTGCCAATGGGGCAGACAAGGTCGGACGCTACTACATGCGCCATATGACGGGGTCGGTCTACGCCACCTTCGACGAGCCGGTGCACATGTATCGCGGCACCACCATGGCCGGCATCATCTCCGATGAGGCGCGCCATGATCCGTCGCGGGGCTTTGTCGGTGGCTACGAGATGGAGACGCTGTCGCTGGGGCTGCCGTTCATGGCTGCCTTCCTCGATCCCGGCGCCTGGGGCGAGCGTTTCGCCGGCGCGATGGACCAGTATGATCATATGGCCGGGATGTGGCTGGTGGGGGAGGATCTGCCCCAGGCCAGCAACCGCATCACCCTGAACCCGGAGGTGACCGATCGTTTCGGCCTGCCGGTGGCCAACGTGCACTACGACGATCACCCCAACGACGTGGCCATGAGGCAGCACGGGTATCAGCAGGGCAAGGCGCTGTACGAATCGGTGGGGGCGCGGGATGTCTACGAGGTGCCGCCCTATCCCTCGACCCACAACCTGGGTACCTGCCGCATGAGCGAGCGCCCCGAGGACGGCGTCTGCAACGGCTACGGCCAGACCCATGAGGTGGCGAACCTGTTCATCTCCGATGGCAGTCAGTTCACCACCTCGGCGTCGGAAAACCCGACCCTGACCATCGTCTCGCTGGCCCTGCGTCAGGCAGAATATATCGCGCAGCAGATGGCCGAGCAGGCGATCTGACGACCCCTGAACGACAATCGACCCCTCATCCAAGGAGACCGAGATGCACGACAATTTCCAAGGCGAACAGCACCCCGGCGTGGAGCCGGCCCCCGAGGCCACGCGCGGTTTTCGCCTCAATCACAGCATGCTGAGGGTCAAGGATCCCGAGGTGTCCCTGGCGTTCTATTCGCGGGTCTTCGGCATGAGCGTGCTGAGGCGCCTGGACTTCGAGGAAATGCAGTTCTCGCTGTACTTTCTCGCCAACCTCGAGGCGGATGATCAGGTTCCCGAGGACGCCGCCGCCCGCTCCACCTGGACCTTTCAGCAGCGCGGACTGCTCGAGTTTACCCACAACTGGGGCAGCGAGGAGCAGGAAGGGCGGATCTACCACGACGGCAACGCCGAGCCCCAGGGCTTTGGTCATATCTGCTTTGCGGTGCCGGATCTGCACGCGGCGGTGGCCTGGTTCGATGAAAACGACGTCGAGTTCATCAAGCGCCCCGAGCAGGGCAAGCTGAAGGACGTGGTCTTCGTCAAGGACCCGGACGGCTACTGGATCGAGGTGGTGCAGCCGAGCCTGATGGCGAACATGGGCGACGCCTGAAGCGGTTATCTAACGCCAAGTCCCGGCGGCATCGGGTCGGGGCCATCGCGGCCCGTCCGTCGGACTCAGCCCGCCTGCGTTGGCAGGCAGTGCGGCAGGCTGTCACGCAGGCTGCGCGGATTGAGGCCCAGGTCGGCGAAGCTGCCGACGCCGTTGGCGACCAGGTTGTCCTCGCTGATCAGCCACAGGGTATCGCGGGTCAGCGGCGGCGAGGGCAAGGGCGAAAGGGCCATTGCCAGGGCGTGCCACAGGGGCAGGGGGACCTTGATGAACCTGGGCTCTCTGCCGAGGTGTCGCGCCACTTGGGTGACCAGATCGCGGTAGCGCAGCGGGTCGGGCCCGCCCAGTTCGTAAAGTGCCCTGGGCAGGCTCGCCCGGGTGGCCAGGCGTGCCAGGGCGCTGGCCAGATCACCCACGTGGAGCGGTTGCAGGCGCATCTCTCCGGCGCCAAACAGCGGCACCAGGGGCATCTTCACCAGCCTTGCCAGGGTCGCCACCAGGCCTGACTGCTGGCCATAGAGGGCGCTGGGGCGAACGATGACCGCACGCGGTATCTCGCCCATCACCGCCTGTTCGCCTCTCGCCCTGGCGCGCACGTAGGGCGAGGGCGAATCGAGCCGGGCGCCGATGCCGGACAGCAGCACATAGCGATCGATGCCCGCCTCCCGGGCGAGCCGCGCCAGCCTGGCGGCGCCCTCGACATGCACCTGCTCGAAGCTGCGCTTGCCACTCTCGCGGTAGAGGCTGACCGCATTGATCACCGCGCTGGCCCCCTCAAGGGCCGCCTTGAGGCTCTCCGGATCCTCGATATCCGCCTGGATCGCCTCGACCGGATCGCCGTCTTCCACCTCTTCCGGAAGTCTCGGGTGGCGGGCCACCACGCGGACCGCATGGCCCGCGAAGTAGAGCTCGCGCACGACGGCAGCACCGACAAAGCCGGTGCCACCGATCACCACCACCGGACGTGTGCGGTCACTCATGACGTCCTTTTGCCCTCATGCTGGCGCAGGGCATCCTGCAGGCGTTCCACCGCCAGAAAGAGCTGGCGCCTGGGTTGGGCGCCGGACAGGATGCCGGCGTGTTCGCCGTCGACCAGAAAGCGCAGCGCCGGAACACCGTGAACCCCCAGCGCCTGACCTTCCTCGCGGGAAGCTTGTACCGCCTCGCGGTCTTCACCGGCGGCAAGACTCGCTTCGAGTGCCGCGCCGTCCAGCCCCAGTTGATTGGCGATCTCGGCCAGGGCGCCGGGATCCGACAGGTCCAGGCTATCTTCGAAGAAGCCGCTGAACAGGGCCTTTCGCAGCGCAGCGACCTGGCTGGCTGACGGGGTGTCGCGATAGCGGCGCTCGGCCCAGGCCAGCGTTTCCAGGGCCAGACGCGAGCGTGGTTGGATGTTCGGCTGGCGCATGCTCAGACCTCGCTCCTGAGCCATCGGCAGCACCGCGTCTCGCCACAGCTCGTTCAGGTAGTCGCAGTGGGGATCGAGGGCAGGTTCCGGCTCGGGGCGCAGCTCGAAGGGGCGCCAGACGACGCGGATGTCATGACCGAACCTGTCTTCCAGCGCCTCCAGTTCGGGCAACTCCAGGTAGCAGAACGGGCAGCGCAGATCGCTGAAGACCTCCAGGGTCAGGCGTGGGGGAGCGGGCGGGGTCGGCATGCAACTCTCCTGGGTGGCGGTACGTGGGCCCGGACGGCAATGGGATCGACCCTAGCTTGACGATTGATGACGCCGAAGTGAAGCGCCGACGTCAGCTAGGCTCGATGCTGGCGAAGCTGCGTCAGCCGTGATCACCGGCTGAGGCGACGTCTGCCTGGTGGGGCTGTGCAGCGGATCCTCGTGTGGAGCCTTACGAATCGTCGTCAGTTGGACGGGCGTCGCGCAGATCCAGGGCGCCGGCGCGCTTGACGGCACGGATGGCAAAGCTCGAATCCACGGTATTGACCATGGGCAGGGTCTGCAGCTGTCGCACCCAGCGCTCGTAGCCTTTCAGGTCGGCGCTGACGATCTGCAGCAGATAGTCGAAGGCGCCGGACACGGTGTGGCACTCGATGACTTCGGGCATGTCTGCCACGGCGGCTTCGAAGGCTTCCACCAGGGCGTCCTGGTGGCGGCTGAGCTTGACGTGGACGAACACCGTCAGCCCCAGCCCCAGGCGTTCGCGGTCCAGCTCGGCGCGGTAGCGCTGGATCAGCCGCTGTTGCTCCAGCCGGCGTATGCGCCTGGCGCAGGGTGACGGCGACAGCCCCACCCGCTCGGCCAGTTGGTGGCTGGTGAGTCGTGCATCCTGCTGGAGCAGGGCGAGCAGATGGCGATCGATACGGTCCAGTTTTTTCAACGGATTGGCTCAATCTTGCGGGTCGAAGAAAAATATTGGCATGTCCTGCCAATATGGGTCCAGCGCGTCGTTGTCTTTGCCTGCATTTGCCCGACCGTTGGCGGCAGACTGAGGGTCAGCAGGGGGCTCGTTCAGGCGCCCATCGAACCTCACGGAGTTCTTTCATGTCGTCTTCCTTGACCCAGGTGGCACCGCTTGTCGCCTCTCCCCGGCGCGCCCTGTTGGGGGTCGCCGCTGCACTGGGGGCGGTGCTGATCTGGTCGTGCTACTTCCTGTCGCTGCGCCAAGGGGCGCTGTCACCACTGGGAACGCTCGACCTGACCCTGTTTCGCTACGCCGTGCCTGGCCTGGCGCTGCTGCCGTTGGCGCTGCGTCGGCGCCAGCGTCTGCTGGCGGTCAACCCGGTGTGGCTGGTCGGCATGATGGCCGGCGCCGGCATACCCTTCTTCCTGCTGGGGGCGGTGGGCATGGGGCTGGCCCCGGTGGCCCACGGCAGCACCCTGATCCCCGGGGCAGCGCCGCTGTTCGTCAGTACCCTGGCGGTTTGGGTCTTCGCTCAGCCGTTGTCGCGGGGGCGTGCCGCCGGCCTGGTCGCCATCGGACTCGGCGTCGTCTGCCTGCTGGCGTCCGGGGGACAGGGCTCGCAGAGCCTGCTGCTGGGGCAGGGCATGTTCCTGCTGTCCAGCGTGATGTGGGCGGTGTTCACCCTCAGCGTGCGTCAGAGCGGTCTGTCGGCGCTCGAGGCCACGGCGGTGGTCACGGTGCCCAGTGGACTGGTCATTGTGCTGACGGTGATCGGGCTCGAGGCGAGCGGGGCGGGGGGGCTGTCCCTGCATCTGGTGCCCACGAAGGAGTGGCTGGTGCAGTTGGTGGTGCAGGGCATCCTGGTGGGGCTGGGGTCTGGCCTGCTGATGGGCGTGGCGATTCGACGGCTGGGGGCCGAGGCGACCTCGGCGCTGGGCTCGCTTACCCCGGTGGCGGCCACGGCGCTGGCCTGGTGGGCGCTGGACGAGACGATCGGTGGGGTCACGGCGGTGGGCATGCTGATGGTGGTGTCCGGCGTGATGATTGCCAGCCGTGGCCGTTGATGGCGCGGCGGTCATTCGAGCAGTGCTGAACCAGAGACACCGCCCGTAGGCGGTGTCTGGGTCAATCGTCCAGCAAGGGCAATCAGCAATCAGCCCAGGCGCACCAGCATCTTGCCGGTGTTGGCCCCCTTGAATAGGTCGAGGAAGGCTTCCGGCGTGGCCTCGAGGCCCTCGCGCACGGTCTCCTGGTAGTCGATCTCGCCGGCCGCGACCTTGGGACCGACGTCCTTGAGAAAGGCCGGGTAGTTGTCCCAGTGCTCGAACACGATAAAGCCCTGCATGCGCGCTCGGCGAATCAGGATCATCGCCAGGTTGGCCGGTCCCGGTGCCGGGCCTTCATCGTTGTAGCGGGAAATCATGCCGCACACGGCGATGCGGGCGCCGACCCTGAGGTTGTTCAGCGCGGCTTCCAGGCAGACACCGCCGACGTTCTCGTAGTAGACATCGAAACCGTCCGGGCAGGCCTTGGCCAGATCCTCGCTGAGGGTGGCGGCGTCCTTGTCGCGGTAGTCCACCGCGATCACGCCCTGGGACTCGAGCCAGTCGCGCTTCTTCTGGCTGCCGGCCAGGCCGACCACAACACCACCCTTGGCCTTCGCCAGCTGTACCGCCAGAGAGCCCACCGCGCCGCTGGCGGCGCTGACCAGCACATTGTCACCCTGCTGCATCTCGGCGATGGCATTCAGGCCGGTCCAGGCGGTCATCCCCGGCATGCCCAGCACGCCCAGGTAGGCCTGTTCCGGCACGTCCAGATCGGGCAGGGCGGTCACGCCGTCGGCGGGCAGTTGGGCCACGTCTCGCCAGCCACCCATGTGGCTGACCTTGTCACCCACCTTGAAACGATCGTCACCGGATTCGATGACCTCGCCGACGGCGGCTCCTTCCAGCGGTGCCTCGAGTTCGAAGGGTTCGATATAGGTGGTGACACCGCTCATGCGCCCACGCATGTAGGGGTCCACCGACAGCCAGCGATTGCGGATGCGCACTTCACCGTCAGCCAGCGCCGGCAGTTCCTGCTGCTTGAGCTTGAAGACGTCCTGGCTGGGGGTGCCGGTGGGATACTCGCTGATGGTGTAGTAGTTCGACTGCATCATGCCTCCTTTGCGTGATGAACCGGAAGTCGATTGGCTGTCGTTCCGGAGAGTGCGAAGCGTGGCCGAGGGTCGCTCGGATTCACGCCTCGCTCCGTGATCATCGATAGGTGTACGGTCGCCACAATAGACCAGTCGGTCTGTTTCGTAAAGGGGGCGATTGTCTTCCTGGGTCCGAGGTCTATTCACTACGACTGTGCCGAATCAGCGAGGTTCCCCGAGGAGCGCCATGGACAGGGCGTGGCGGCAGGGCGCTACCCAATCATGACTAAAGTCTAAAGGCGTTTGAAACACGTTTTCGTCAAGCTATGTCGTACATAGCGTGTAGCACCGTCCGACACACGGCGCTACATGTCCGATTTCTCTCGTTCCCTGTATGGATGGCTCCATGTCGGCAAGTTCCACTTCCACGCGTCGCGCGCGCCCGGACATCGCCGATGCCCTGGCCGAGGCGATCTTCGCCGGTGAGTATGCGCCGGGGGACTTCCTGCCCAGGGAAGTGGATCTGTGCGAGCGCTTCGAAGTCAGCCGCTCCACCGTGCGCAGTGCGCTGCAGGTACTGGTGGCGGCGGGCATGATCACGCGGATCTCGGGCCAGGGATCTCGGGTTCAACCACTGGAGGGCTGGCACCTGCTGGACCCCAGGGTGAGCGGCTGGCTGGCGCGTTTTGCCCATCCCAATCCGGTGATCCAGCGCGAAGTCTTCGCCTTTCGCGTGGCGGTGGAGCCCTTTGTCGCCCGTCTCGCCGCCGAGCACGCCACCGCCGCCGACCTGCTGGCCATCGAGACGGCCTATGAAGGCATGATCGAAGCGCTGGCCAACGATGATCTACGCTTTGATGGCAAGAGCCACGACGAGTATGACGTGGCCTTTCACGAGGCGATCTTTACCGCATCGCACAATCTGGTGTGGGCCCAGATCAGCCACGTTCTCAAACCCGCCATCGCGCTGCTGGTGGAACGCTCCAACCACAGCGCCGACAGGCTCAACGACAGCATGGATCGTCACCGCCGGGTGATGGAGGCGATCCGGCTTCGCCAGCCGCAGGAAGCCGCCCAAGCGGCTCTCGCGGTACTGGAGCGCACCGGGCAGGACCTGGGTCTCGAAGGGGTGACAAGGTCGCCCGCCACGATCGAGACCACCTTCGACGCTCCCGAATTCCCTGCAACTCGCCAACAAGAAGGATGAGATTCCCATGATGGCAAGCACCAAGCTCAAGTTCTCTGGTTCCGCGCTCACGACGTTGGGCGCGGCGATCCTCGCGGCAACGGCGACCTCTGCCCAGGCGGCCGAGTACGAGTGGACCTTCCAGACCTCCGAGACTGCGGGTGAGCCGCAGTTCGAGATGAAGAAGGCCTGGGCCGACAACGTCGAGACCATGTCCAACGGCCGCATCTCCATCGAGATCCTGCCGGTCAACGCCGTGGTCCAGGCCAACCAGACCCTGCAGGCCGTGCAGTCCGGCATTCTTCAGGGCCACCTGACCGACCCGAGCTACTTCACCGGCCAGAACCCGGCCTTCGGCATGATCGGCAACCTGGTAGGCGCCTGGAGCGATCCCTACGACTTCCTCGACTACATGAACAACGCCGGTGGCGAAGAGCTCTACAACAAGCTGGTCGAACCTTACGGAGTCCACCTGATCGGCGCCGCCGCCACTGGCCTCGAGTCGCTGCCGTCGACCAAGCCGGTGCGCTCCATCGACGACATGCAGGGCCTCAAGCTGCGTGCACCCGAGGGCATGGTCTACAACATCTTCGAGGCCGCCGGCGCGACTCCGGTCAACCTTCCGGGCTCCGAGGTCTATACCGGCCTCGAGAAGGGCGTCATCGACGCTGCCGACTACACCGTGTTCGCCACCAACCAGGCCCAGGGGCTGCACGAGTTCGCGCCGTACCCGCTGTACCCGGGCTTCCACTCGCTGCCGATGGTGGCGGTGTCGCTCAACAAGGACGTCTGGGACAGCCTCTCCGATGACCTGAAGGGCATCCTCGAGACCTCGGTCGACGCCCTGGCCTACGAGATGGTGGCCGAGCTCAAGACCCGCGACATGGAAGCCGTGCGCGAGGCTCGCCAGAACCCGGATATCGAGATCATCGACCTGCCGCAGGAGGAGCGCGTGGCGTTCCGCAATATCGCCAAGCAGGAGTGGGAGAACTGGGCCGAGAAGAACGAGATCACCCAGGAATTCTACGAGTCCGTGGTGGCCTACCTCGAGAACCACAACCTGCTGTAATCCTCGCTGGCGTGCGCCAGTGGAACCCGGGGCGGTGCCGAGGCACCGCCCCCTCCTTTTCATCTTGCGATGTCCGCGCCCGTTGGGGCGATAGATCACGGGCGTCGCGATACATCAATGTCGAGGATGTCTCATGAGTGACGAGACACGTGCAGGGCCTGGGCCCGACCCATCACCCGATCCGTCAATGGACAAGACGCCCGAGCGTGCCCCCGATGTGGTGCGCAGTCGGTTCGACCGTGGCGTGGTTCGGGTGGCCCAGTTCGCCGCCTGGCTGGTGTTCATCGCCATGGCCATCAGCGTCTATGAGGTGATCATGCGCTATGGCTTCGGCGCGCCCACCTCCTGGGTCCACGAGACCGTGGTCATGCTGGTGGCGGTCAGCTTCTGTCTCGGCGGCCCGGCCGCGCTGGCCTCCAACCGCCATATCCGGGTCAAGGTGCTCTACGACGCCGTGGGCCCGAGGTTCCGGCTGTGGCTCGATCGCTTCAATGACTTGGTCACCTTCGGCTTCTGCCTGGGCATGACCTACGCCGCCTGGGTGATGTTCTATGGCGCCTCCCACAACCCCCTCGGCGAGTGGCAACTGGAGCGCTCCGGCACCTCCTGGAACCCGCCGTTCCCCGCCCTGGTCAAGGGCATGATCCTCGCCGCGGTGGCGATCATGTGCGTCCAGGCGCTGATTCACCTGATCCAGTCGATCAAGGGCAAGCCCGCCCCCGACGCACCCGAAGGAGGCGCTGACTGATGAGCATCGCAGACGGAACCCTGCTGCTGGTCGGCGCCATCTTCGCGCTGCTGGTCACCGGCCTGCCGCTGGCCTTTATCACCGGCCTGGTGGCGCTGGCCTTTACCTTCGGCTGGTTCGGCCCCAACGCCCTGCCGCTGGTGACCAGCCGGGTCTACGGCTTCGTCACCGAGTACTCGCTGGTGGCGGTGCCGATGTTCGTGCTGATGGCCTCGCTGCTCGACCGATCGGGCATCGCCAAGGATCTGTTCAACGCCATGCGGGTGTTCGCCGGGCGACTGCCCGGGGGCGTCGCCGTGCAGACCGTGGTGGTGGCCTTCTTCCTGGCCGCGCTGTCCGGCATCATCGGCGGCGAGATCGTGCTGCTCGGCATCCTGGCGCTGCCGCAGATGCTCCGCCTCGGCTACGACAAGCACCTGTCGATCGGCGTGGTCTGCGCCGGCGGGGCGCTCGGTACCATGATGCCGCCGTCCATCGTGCTGATCATCTACGGCCTGATCGCCAGCGTCTCCATCGCCGACCTGTTTACCGCGGCGATCACCCCGGCGGTGATCCTGATGCTGTCCTACATCGGTTATGTGCTGGTGCGCTGCCTGCGCAACCCCGCCATGGGCCCGCCGATGAGCGAGGAGGACCGCAACGCCGGCTTCGCCTCCAAGGGTGCCGCGCTGCGCTCGATCATCGTGCCGGCGCTGATCGCCTTCATGGTGCTGGGCTCGATCTACGGTGGCGTGGCCTCGGTCACCGAGGCGGCGGCCATGGGCGTGTTCGGCGTGCTGCTGGCGGTGCTGGCCCGGGGCGAGTTCTCGTTCTCGATGATGCACCAGAGCCTGTCCCAGACCCTGGTGACCTGCGGCATGATCATCTGGATCGGCATCGGCGCCGCCGCCCTGGTCGGGGTCTACAACCTGATGGGCGGCAACCGCTTCATCTCCGGCATGATCATGGATCTGGACGTCTCGCCCATCGTGATCATCCTGGTAATGATGGCGATCCTGATCGTGCTCGGCATGTTCCTCGACTGGATCGGGGTGGCCATGCTGACCCTGCCGATCTTCGTGCCGATCATCGTGCAGCTGGGCTACAGCCCGATCTGGTTCGGCATCCTGTTCGCGGTGAACATGCAGGTGTCCTTCCTGTCGCCGCCGTTCGGTCCCGCGGCCTTCTACCTGAAGGGCGTGGCGCCACCGGAGATCAGCCTCAAGGACATCTTCGTCTCGGTGCTGCCCTTTATCGCCCTGCAGCTATGCGTACTCGCGGCGCTTCTGGTGTGGCCCGAGATGGCCATGTGGCTAGTCAACTAGGTCTGAACCCTGACGGCGAAGGGCGGCAACAGCCGCCCTTCGCTTTATCATGGGGCTGAGTTTTCCTTCTTTTCGACTTCGAGGACTTTGCGATGAACGACGCTCAACGTCGCGTGCTGGACGCTGCCATGGCCGAGACGCCGCTGGTGGCGATCCTGCGTGGTATCACGCCGGACGAGATCGAGCCGGTCTGTCACGCCCTGGTCGAGGCCGGTTTCCGGCTGATCGAGATTCCGCTCAACTCGCCTGAGCCCTGGGTCAGTATCGAGCGCGCCGTGGCCTGTTGTCCCGACGACGTCTTGATCGGTGCCGGCACGGTGCTCGACGAAGACGATACCGCTCGGCTTGCCGAGCTCGGGGCGCCGTTGATGATCACCCCCAACACGGAGGCCGAGCTGGTGGCGCTGGGCGCCGAGCGTGGGCTTGCGCCGATGATCGGCTGCATGACCCCGACCGAAGCCTTGGCCGCGGCGCGGGCAGGGGCGACGGCACTCAAGCTGTTCCCGGCGGCACGCCTGGGTACCGGCTACTTCAAGGACATCAGTGCGATCCTGCCCAAGGGCCTGCCGGTGCTGGCGGTGGGCGGTATCAATCGCTCCAACATGGCCGAGTGGCATGCCGTCGGCATCGCCGGCTTCGGTTTCGGCAGCAACCTCTACAAGCCCGGACGCAGCGCCGTCGAGGTGGGGGAGATCGCACGCGAGCTGGTGGCCGAATGGCAGCGTCTGGCGGCTGACCAGGCAGGCCAGCAAGGGGGTGGCGCATGAGCCGGCGGCTGATCGCCATTGACTGGGGAACCAGCAACTTTCGGGCCTTTCTGGTGGACCGCGACAGCGGCGAGTGTCTCGATAGCGTGCGCTCGGATGCCGGGCTCAAGTCGTTGAGCACGGACGAATTCCCGCATTACTGCGAGGCCCAGGTCGGGGCCTGGCGAAAGGGCGGTGAAGTGCCGGTCTACCTGTCGGGCATGGTCGGCTCGGCGCGGGGCTGGAGCGAAGCACCGCAGCTCGAGGTGCCGCGTTCGGCCACCGACCTGGCCGACAATGTCGTAGCGGCGCCGGGGCTGGACAACGCCTGGATCGTGCCTGGCCTCAAGGTGGTGCGCGAGGATCACGTCGACGTGATGCGCGGCGAGGAGATCCAGGCCTTCGGTGCACTGGCGCTGCTGGGCTTGTCCGCCGGGGTCTGCTGTCTGCCGGGCACCCACAGCAAGTGGGCCCGTCTGGAAGGAGAGCGGCTGATCGACTTCTCCACGGTGATGACCGGCGAGCTCTATCATGCGGTGCGGTTTCATACCCTGCCGGGAGAGCCGGCCAGGGGCAGCGACGCCCACGACGCCGATGGCTTTGCCCAGGGGCTGGCGGCGGCGGACCATCCGGCGGGCTTGATGCACGCCCTGTTCGAAGGCCGAAGCCGCCACCTGTACGCAGGACTTGGCGCCCACCAGGTGGGCAGTTTTCTGTCCGGGGTGCTGATCGGTGCCGAGGTGCTGGCCCAGCGCGAGCATCTGCTGGACCACCAGGGCGCGGTGGTACTGGTCGGCTCGTCCAGTCTCAATCCGCTCTACCGCCAGGCGCTGGAGCGCCAGGGCATTCGCGTCGAGGAAGTCGACAGCGACAACGCCACCCTGGCCGGGCTGGTTGCCTTGGCCGAACGCCACCGCGCGGGCTGATTGTCTGGGCCATGTCACCAGGGCTGAATTGCCCAAGCCCAGTCACCCAAGCCTAGTCACCAAGGCCTGATCACCAGTGTCTTGATCATCGGCGTCATGTCATCAGCGATGATATCTGCACGCCAGCGGTGGGGAGTTGAGGCCGAAGCCTGAGGGGTGGCCCAAATGGGCCATCACAGGCATCAAGGACCGGCGACCGATGCAGTTTCTCGACGGTCCTTGATGTCCGCTGGTGCTTGATGCCTATCTAGACTGTTTTCAGGTGCCAGGCGATTACCAGGTACGGCGTGGCCATATCAAGGCGCGGCCGCCAGGATTCAGGACGGGCGGAACTCGCCACTGGCGGTGGAGGACAGACCGTCAAAGGCACCATGACCGACAAAGGTCATGTCGTTGAAATCCAGCACGTAGCGCAGCGCCAGCTGTTGCTCCTCGAGTCCGTAGACGAAGATCCGGTGCTCATCGACCGGGGTCGCCAGGTAGGCGGAGCTGATGTCCTGAGCTTTCTGGGACGGTGAATTGCCGCCCAGGCGATGACGCATGCGGGTGGCATTCTCGAAGACGACGCCCCAGGTGGTGCCGTCACAGTTGAATTCAAACGTCTTGCCTACCATTGGATCTGTCATGGGAGCCTCCTGTCTGCTGATATCGACGCGCTGGCCAACTGTACTGACTAATCAGTAACGTGCCGTCCGATAACGTGCTGACGAGTTACGTACTGACCAGCGACGCGCTGATGTCGACGTTCCGTTGTCGACGGCCGGTTGTTGCCGCGATTTGCCGGGATGCGGTCAACGCTGTTCGCCGTCGGTACTGGTGGTCGACCAGAGTTGCAACATGACGACTTGGTGACAATTCTACGGGCTTCATTACTGCTGCATGGGCGAGAAACTTTGCCTTCGCGCTATCACCGATAAAAAAGCTGACAGCAGCCTGTCAGGAAAGGGCGATACCGAGGTCGGGTCGGGTCTCACTGCGACAGGTCGTTCAGCGCTGGCATGCGGGACTATCGACGGCTCGCAAGCTGTGCCAGGAAGTCATCGATGATGGCATCGGGGGTCATCTGGATATCGCAACGGATGGCCTCGTCATCGCCTGGCATCTCCAGGGTGGCGAGCTGACTCCTGAGCATGTGCTCGCCGGCGAAGAAGTGCTGTCCACGGCTGTTCAGCCGCTCCAGCAGGACCTCGTGGCTGCCATGCAGATAAAGAATCTCCAGCGCGGGTGCTCCTTCACGCAGCAGGTCCCGGTACTGGCGCTTGAGCGCCGAGCAGCCGATGACAAGCGATTGCCCCTGCTGCTGATGCTCCCGGTAGAGCCCTGCCAGGGTGGCAAGCCAGCCCTGACGATCCTCGTCGGTGAGCGGTTCTCCGCGGGACATCTTGGCGATGTTTTCGGGGCTGTGATGGTCATCACCGTCGATAAACAACGCGCCGGTTCGTTCGGCCAGCAGTTTGCCGATATACGATTTTCCCGAACCGGACACGCCCATGACGAGCAGGCAAGAAGGAGAGGAAAGGCCGCAGGATCGAGACGATGTTGTCATAGGTGGCGCCGAAAATTGTCTGCAAGATGGAAGCGTTATCCTAGCATTTTCACCTTGAGAATTCTCGACGCCTGGCGTCTCGATACCGTTGTCGAAAGCGCTACGCGAACCGGCGCTGTATCAGCGATAGCCGCTCATCAGTTCGCGAATCAGGGGGCTGTCGGCGTCACGCAGGGTCGGCAGTTCGAAGCGTGCCCTGGCGATGGCGGTACGTGACAGTTCGGCGCAGATCAGGGTCTCGCGATCCTCGGCCTCGGCCAGGCTCTCGCCGCGTGGCCCGAGGATGCGCGATCCGCCCCAGAAGTGGCTGTCGCCTTCGGGTCCATAGCGGTTGGCCATCAACACCGGCGTGCCATAGGTCATGGCGTAAAAGCGCACGTTGAGCGCCCAGTTTTCCTCGTTGGAAAAGTCCTCGGAGACGATGCCGGAGGCCGAATTGATCGGTGCACACAGTACCGTCGGCCGTGCCAGCAGGGCGGCATGCACCAGCGCCGGATTCCACAGGTCGGCGCAGATCATCGAGGTGGTGCTCCAGCCGGGGCGCACCGCCACCTCGGTCAGCCTGGCGCCATGGCTGAACCACTTGCCTTCCTCGAGTCCGCCGTAGGTGGGCAGGTTGAGCTTGCGATGCACCGCCGCGATGCGACCGTCCTGGAGGATCGCCAGGGCGTTGTAGATCTCGCCGGGGCTCGCTTCCTCGACGAAGCCGACGATGACCTGCATGCCGGCGGCCGCCTTGGCCAGCTGGATCAGCCGCGGGTCTTCCGATGGCATGGCCACCTCCAGCACCCGCGGGCCCAGGCCATAACCGGTCAATGAGAGCTCGGGAAAGACCAGCAATTCCACGCCACGACGGCGGGCGTCATGAATCACGTCGAGGTGATGGGCGAGATTGGCCTCGACGTCACCAAGGCGCGCGTTGATCTGGGCGCAGGCGACCTGTAGCTGGTCCTGATGCTGCTTGGCCTGATGCTGCATTGCTGGAATTCCTGAGGGTGGGGGCAGGGCGCCACAAGGTGCCGCAATTTGCCTGGCGGATCAACGTTCCTCACTGCTGTCGCTGTTGTCTCTGCTGCGCCCGGGCGTTGCGTCGCGGATGGCATCGCTTTCCTGGGGAGGCTGCAGCTTGCGCTTGAGCATGCGAAAGCCGATCCAGTGGATGACGGCCAGCCCGACGAGGACCGCGGCGATAAGGAGATAGAAGCGAGTGTCCATAGAAAGGGCTCCGTTGCGGGCCCCGGATCGCCTGGGGCCGAAAAAATGCCTGACAGCAACATCTTCTATACGTCAAAAAGACAGACGGCGAGGCGACCTGGGTCACGAGCCGACGAAACCAGGCGCTTGTCAGACGAGCCCTAACGACCTCCGGCGGGGTCGATAAAGGACCCCGTGACATAGGAGGCCGCGTCGGACAGCAGCCAGACGATGGCCTCGGCGACCTCTTCCGGACGACCGGCACGCCCCAGCGGACAGCCGGGCCCGAGTTCAGCCAGCCGCTCCGGTCGACCTGCCCGGGCATGGATATCGGTCTCGATCAGCCCTGGACGTACGGCATTGACGCGAATGCCACGGGGGCCCAGTTCCTTGCTCAAGCCGATGGTCAGCGTATCCAGTGCGCCCTTGCTGGCGGCGTAGTCGACGTACTCGTTGGGTGAGCCCAGGCGAGAGGCCATGGAGCTGACGTTGACCAGGGCGCCATGGTCGATCAGGGCGCGCGCGGCTTCCCGGGCGACCAGCAGGGCGCCGAGCACATTGGTGTCGACCACCTGACGCAGGCGCTCCACTGACATATCCGTCAGTGCCATGGAGGGCGCCACGATGCCGGCGTTGTTGACCACCCCGGTGATCGGGCCCAGACGTTGTCGCGTGCTGGCAAACAGCGCCATCACCTGGGCCTCCTCGACCACGTCGGCCTGAAGGGCAATGGCGCCGTCTTCGCCGGTCAGCGCCTGACAGGCTGCCAGGGTGTCCCGGGCGGCAGCGTCATCGCTGCGGTAGCTGAAGGCGACTCGCGCACCGGCACGGGCGCAGGCCAGGGCGGTGGCGCGGCCGATGCCGCGGGAGCCGCCGGTGATCAAGATGACGTCGGAGGGGGCGAAAGGCATGTCGAATCCTCGGGTAGCGGTCTCATCTGCCTATCCTTGGCGCTTTCACGGCGCTTGTCACCTTTGCCACCTTTGTCACCCATGGCACCTTTGTCACCCTAGCCACCTCCCGTCTTGTTCGACGCCCTGGGCTCGCGCGTTCAAGCTCGCGCGTTCAAGGTTGTCCCAGCAACCTCCGCAGATCGCCGATGGGGCGTGTTTCCAGGGTGCCGACGACCTCCTCGATCTCATTGGCGCGTGCGCCCAGCACCGGGCTCGCCAGGGCCTGAAACTTGGCTGCGATCTCGTCATCGCTCAGCGGATTGTGAGGATTGCCACGGGCTTCCATGGCAGGGCTTTGAATACGGCGACCATCGCGCAGGTGCAGCGTAGCGCTGGCCCAGCGCTCGGCCGGGAAGCGTGCGTTGCAGTCATCGCATTCGGTGATCGTCACCCGCCGTGACAGCGCCACGAGATCGTCGTCGCCGAGATCCCGGCTGATGGCGGCGACGTCGATGGTGCCTCGATCGAGGGCGCAGGCGACCGACCAGGGCAGGCTGTACTGGGCCTGTTCGGTCGTGGTCGGGGCGATGGTATGAAGGCGTCTGGCCTCGTGGAAGGTGGTGATCTCGATGCGTTCGATATTGTCCACCTGGCGTTCGGCGGCGGGTATGGCGAGTACCGCCTCCACCGCCGGCTGGGCCCAGCGGCATACCGGATAGGCCTTGAAGTACTGTTCCGACAGGTAGTCACGCCGTCCCAGATCACCCCATACCGCGGCTTGCTGCTCGTCGCACAGGGTCACCGCCGGGGCGCCGGTGAAGCCGTCCTCGGCCAGCAGCGTGGCCGCGACGCCGGCCTGGGCACCCCAGCCGCTGCCATCCTTGAGCATGGTGGGGTGATCGATGCAGCGCATCATCTGGCTGCGTGGACCATAGAATTCGGCGATGCCGAGGGCGTGTTCCAGCTGGGCCGGGTCGAGGCCCTTGAGGCGCGCGGTCACCGCTGCCACACCGAGGGCATTCCAGGCCCCCGAGGTGTGGTAGTCGGGGCTCGAGGCGTGCAGCGCGATGCCGGCCCGGGTGGCGATCTCGTAGCCCATCGCCAGCAGGCCGAGAAAATCCCTGCCGCTGACCTGCTCGATCTCGGGCAGCGCCAGCAGTCCCGGCAGGATGGCAACGCCGGCGTGGCCCTTGGTCAGCACCTGGCCGTCGTGGGCGTCGAGTGCATCGATCAGCCAGGCGCCGTGCAGGGCGACGCCGGTAGCCGACGCCGTTGACGACGCGAACAGCAAGGGGCGATCCCCCGCGTGCTGCACCCTGACGTAGCTCCGTGCGTGCTCGGCCAGGGCAGTGTCGGTGGCGCCGGCGGCGACGCCGATCAGGTCGACCAGGCAGCGCTTGGCGTGGCGACACTGAGCGTCATCGAGGCGGTCGAGGGGAGACGTGAGGATCCAGTGGATGACGTCCCGGGAAGTGCTCATGGGGAGGTCCTTTGTCGAACAGGGAGAGCAGCAATGCAGGAGGGGGGGCGACCGGTCGCTGCTGCTGCAGGTTCCGCTCGCCGCACGCTGGCGAGCTAAGAAAAAGGCCCCCGAGCGGGGGCCTTGAAGGGTCACAGCAGTTCGTTGTCCTCGAGGAAGGACTCGGCGACGTCCTCGATGGTCTCGCGCTCGACGTCCACCCGGGCGTTGAGGCTCGCCATGGTGTCGTCATCGAGCAGCGCCGACAGCGCGTTCATCTGCTCTGCGAGCTCCGGGTTGGCGTCCAGGGTGTCCTGGCGGACCACCGGGGTCAGGGCGTAGGCCGGGAAGAAGCCCTGGTCGTCTTCGAGGATCTGGAAGTCGAAGGCCGGCACACGGCCGTCGGTGGCAAACACCAGGCCGATATCGACCTGGCCGTCGCGCAGCGCCTGATAGACCAGGCCGGAGTCCATGCGCTTGACGGCACCACGCTCGACGCGGAAGTCGTAGGCGCGCTGCAGCGGACGCCAGCCGTCTTCGCGGGCGTAGAACTCGGCGTTCATGGCAAAGGCAAGCTCTTCACCGTCATTCACCGCGGACGCCAGGTCGGACAGCGTACTGATGCCCGTTTCCTCCACGCTCTCGGCGCGCATGGCCAGGGCGTAGGTGTTGTTGGCGGCGGAAGGCTCGAGCCACACCAGGCCCTTCTCGCCGTCCAGTTCCTTGACGCGCTGGTAGGTCTCGTCGGCGGACAGCGATTCGGTGACGTCGTTGTAGTTGATCAGCGAGGTGCCGGTGTACTCCCAGTAGAGGTCGATCTGGCCGTTTTCCTGAGCCTGGCGCAGTACCGCCGAGCCCATGCCGGCGCGGGTGTCGACGTCGTAGCCGAGCCCGTCCAGATACTGGGTGGTCATGCTGGCCAGTAGTTGCTGCTCGGTGAAGTTCTTGCCACCGATCACGATCTCGTCGGCACTGGCGGTCGTCGTGGCGGTAGCCGTAGCGGTAAACAGGGCCAGGCCGGTCAGGGTGGTCATCAGGGTCTTCATGCGAATATCTCCTTGCAGGGTGTCGTTGTTGGAAAGCCCAGGTGTTTAGGCCCGCGCCGGATTGACGCCGCGCGGCACCACGATGAAGGCCACGCCGGCCACCAGGGCGTCCACCAGGATCGCCAGCAGCGCGGTGGGGATGGCCCCGGACAGCATCATGATCGGATCGTAGAGATCGATGCCGGTGAAGATCAGCTCACCCAGTCCGCCTGCGCCGATCAAAAAGGCCAGGGGCACCGTGCCGACGTTGATGGTCAGGGCGGTACGGATACCGGCGAAGATGACGTAGAGGGCATTGGGCAGTTCCACCTTGAGCAGGCGCTGGGTCGGCGACATGCCGATCCCGGCAGCGGCCTCCTTGAGCGCCGGCGAGACGCCCTTGAGTCCGGCGTAGGTGTTGCGCGCGATGGGCAGAAGGGTGGCCACGAACAGGCCAAACACCGCTGGCACGGTGCCGATGCCGAGAAAGCTCATGGACAGCGCCAGCACCGCCAGGGTGGGGATGGTGGTGCCGACGTTGAGCACCTGCATCATCGATTCCGCGGCCTTGGCCATGCTCGGGCGCGACAGCCACACCCCCAGCGGGATCGCGACCAGGATCGCCAGGCTGCCCGACAGGAAGGTCAGCCACAGGTGCTGGACCACCAGATACTGGACGTCGGGCAGGTACCACAGGAAGTCATCGATGGCGCCGCTGGCCTGGGCCCATACCCCGAGCAGGAAGATGGCAATCAGGGCAAGGACGAGTCCGGCGCTTTTCAGGCTTCGAATCAGCATCGGCTCACTCCTTGGGCTCGGCGGCCACGGCGGACGTCTCGCGCTGCTTGGTACGGAAGCGGGCGCCCAGGTGGTGGGTCATGGCGCGCTGGGTGATCTGCCCGCAGACGCGGCCCTCCTCGTCGACGCAGGGCAGCCAGGTGATGTCCTGGGCGAACATCAGCGAGGCCACTTTGCGCAGGTCGTCGTCGAGACTCACCGTGGCCGGCACGTTCTGGAAGTGGTCGCGGCAGTAGCCCTTGGTGGTGCGGGCCAGGGAGCGGCTGATCAGGCCCACCGGCTGGCGCTTGTCGTTGATCATCAGGATCGAATTCTGGTAGCCGAAGTCGTCGATGCGTGCGAGCGCCGTGGTCAGGGTGTCCTCGGGCTTGACGGTACCGATCTCATCGCTGACCACTTCGGCGACCTTGACCAGGTTCAGCCGCTTGAGCGCGCGGTCCTCGCCCAGGAAGGACTCGACGAAGGCATTCTTCGGCGCCGCCAGCAGGTCGTCGGGGGACGAGTACTGCACCAGCTTGCCCTCGCGGAACACCGCGACCCGATCCCCCATCTTGATCGCTTCGTCGATATCGTGGCTGACGAACATGATGGTCTTCTTCAGGTCCTGCTGCATCTTCAGGAATTCATCCTGGATCACCGCCCGGTTGATCGGGTCGATGGCGCCGAAGGGCTCGTCCATCAGCATCACGGGGGGATCGGCGGCCAGTGCCCGGGCCACACCGATGCGCTGCTGTTGACCACCGGACAGCTCGGACGGATAGCGCTTGAGAAAGGCGTCGGGTTCCAGCGCGATCATGTGCATCAGTTCGCGTGCACGCTCCTTGTAGCGCGCCTTGTCCCAGCCCAGCAGCTTGGGCACCACCGCGATGTTCTCCTCGATGGTCATGTTGGGGAACAGGCCGATCTGCTGGATGACGTAGCCGATGTTGCGGCGCAGGTCCTGGGTGTCCATGCCGGTGGTGTCGTCGCCATTGATGAACACCTTGCCGGAGGAGGGCTTCACGATCCGGTTGATCATCTTGAGGGTGGTGGTCTTGCCGCAGCCGGAGGGGCCGAGCAGGATGCAGATCTCGCCGCTGGGGACCTCCATGTTGATGTGGTCGGCAGCGACGACCGCGCCCTTGGGCGTATCGAAGACCTTGGTCAGGTTTTCCAGACGAATCATGAGCAAATCCTTGTATGCAAGTCGGCGTCGGCGAGCTCCGGGTCGTCGATGGGCGTCGACGGTGCCGCTGTCGAGGCGGCGGCTCACCTGTTGTCGTGTCGACGTTCCGGCTGCGCTCGGGCGGTGTGGCGTGCAGGACGCCAGCCGCCGCAGCGGTATTTTCCCGACGCTGCCGGAACACAAATGGTCAGGCGGCGTTGGCGGCGCCTTCCATGCCCTTGGGCGTGAAGCGCTTCTGCACCGCCAGCAGGCCGTAGTCGACGATAATCGCCAGCAGGCTGACCGCCACCGCGCCGACGATCAGCTGGCGCGGGTCGGACTGGGAGATACCACGGCTGATAAAGGTGCCGAGACCGCCGGCGCCGATATAGGCGGCGATCGCCATGACACCGATATTGAGCACCACGGCGGTGCGCACCCCGGCCATGATCACTGGCACCGCCAGTGGGATCTCGACCATCCGCAGGCGCTGGCGGTGGCTCATGCCGATGCCACGGGCAGCCTCGCGCAGGGCCGGGTCGACGTTGTTGATGGCGGTGTAGGTGTTACGAATGATCGGTAATTGGGAGTACAGCAGCACCGCGATCACCGCCGGCAGGTAGCCGATGCCCTGACCGATCAGCGACAGCACCGGAATCATGATCCCGAACAGCGCGATGGAGGGCACGGTGACGATGATCGACGCTGCGTAGAGCACCGCCTGGGCGACGCGCTCGTTGCGGGTGATGGCGATGCCGATGGGCACCCCGGTGAGGGTGGCGATGCCGACGGCAACGCCCACCAGCGAGATGTGCTCGAGGGTCCGGGACAACAGCAGGTCGGCGTTGTCCAGGGCGTACTGAATCAGTTCCAAGGCAATAGCTCCTGTCGAGGCCTCGCGGCGGGGTGAGTCGGGCCTGTGAACGGCCCTGGGCCAGGACACACGTCATCGGCTCGGCCTTACAAGAGGCGAGGCGTTGCGTTCACTGGCCGTTGATACGGCACAAGCTTAGCAGAATGAAGTATCTATTTGGTTTGATCATGAATGACGATCTGCAATGACGGGAATTGATGGATCTGATGCTTGGGGGTGAGGCTGTCAACCCGGACGCATAGTTAAAGTAAATGAGAATGATTGGTTTTAATGTGTCTATCGGCGGCGATCGTGCCGAGAACGTGAGGACTATCGACGTGATAGATGTGTGCCGCTCTTCACATGGAGGTTATACAGGACTAAAATGGTCCCCAATCGAAGCAGGGGCTGAGCCCTGCACCGACGAGGGGAACTCCCCGAGGAGATGGGCATGCTGAAGCTTTCCCGGTTGACGGACTATGCGGCGGTGGTGATGGCACAGATCGCACGTCACCCCCAGCAGCCGCACGCCGCCGGAGAGCTCGCCGAAGCGGTGCAGTTGCCTCACCCCACGGTGAGCAAGACGCTGAAGATGCTGGTGCGCGCGGGACTGCTGGTGTCCCGGCGCGGCGCCCAGGGTGGCTACTACCTGGCGCGTACTGCCTCGGAGATCACCGCCAGCGACATCATCGCGGCCATCGAAGGGCCGGTGGCGGTGACCGAATGCAGCCACGCCGATGGCGAATGCGACCTGGCCTCCACCTGCGGGGTGGCCGACAACTGGCAGCGAGTGTCGCTGGCGATCCGCGAACTGCTCGACAGCATCACCCTGGCGCACCTGGCCGACAGCGCGCCGCTGAAGCTGCCGATTCGCCTGCCGATCCAGAGCATCAGCCTGGCGGCGGAAGCCTGACCAGCGCCTCATCGACATCGACTTCATTACCCTGGGCGGGTAACGCCCGCCGACCGAACCGTCCGGGAGGGGACACATCATGGCAAGTCAGGAAATGGAACAGCTCGTCCGTCGCGAATATAAAGAAGGATTCGTGACCGACATCGAGAGCGACACGATCCCGCCGGGGCTGGATGAAGACACCATCGCCTTCATCTCCAAGAAGAAGGGTGAGCCGCAGTGGATGCTCGATTGGCGCCTTGACGCCTACCATCAGTGGCTGAAGATGACCGCGCCGTCCTGGGCCCATCTGGACTATCCGCCCATCGACTACCAGGCGATCTCGTATTTCAGCGCGCCCAAGCGTGAGGAAGACAAGCCCCAGAGCCTCGACGAGGTGGACCCCAAGCTGCTCGAGACCTACGAGAAGCTGGGCATCCCGCTGCATGAGCGTGCGGCCCTGGCTGGCGTCGCCGTGGACGCGGTGTTCGACTCGGTGTCGGTGACCACCACCTTCAAGGACAAGCTGGCCGAGGCCGGCGTGATCTTCTGCTCCATCTCCGAGGCGATCCGCGACTATCCGGAGCTGGTCAAGCAGTACCTGGGTACCGTGGTGCCGACCAGCGACAACTACTTTGCCGCGCTCAACTCGGCGGTGTTCACCGACGGCTCGTTCGTGTTCGTGCCGGAAGGCGTGACCTGCCCGATGGAGCTGTCCACCTACTTCCGCATCAACGCCGCCAACACCGGCCAGTTCGAGCGCACCCTGATCGTGTGCGAGAAGAAGGCCCAGGTGTCCTACCTGGAAGGCTGCACCGCACCGATGCGCGACGAGAACCAGCTGCACGCCGCGGTGGTGGAACTGGTGGCGCTGGAAGACGCCAGCATCAAGTACTCCACGGTGCAGAACTGGTATCCGGGTGACGAGGACGGCAAGGGCGGCATCTACAACTTCGTCACCAAGCGTGGCGACTGCCGTGGCGACCGTTCCCACATCAGCTGGACCCAGGTCGAGACCGGCTCCGCCATCACCTGGAAGTACCCGTCCTGCATCCTGCGTGGCAAGGACTCCATCGGCGAGTTCTACTCGGTGGCGGTGACCAACGGTCGCCAGCAGGCCGATACCGGCACCAAGATGATCCACCTGGGCGAGGGCTCCAAGTCCACCATCGTCTCCAAGGGTATCTCCGCCGGGCGTTCCAACCAGTCCTATCGTGGTCTGGTCAAGGTCGGCCCGCGGGCCAAGGGCGCGCGCAACTTTACCCAGTGTGATTCGCTGCTGATCGGCGATACCTGCGGTGCCCACACCTTCCCGTACCAGGAGATCGGCAACTCGACGGCCACGGTGGAGCACGAGGCGACCACCTCCAAGATCGGCGAGGACCAGCTGTTCTACTGCCAGAGCCGCGGTATCTCCGAGGAAGACGCGGTCAACATGATCGTCAACGGCTTCTGCAAGGACGTCTTCCAGGAGCTGCCGATGGAGTTTGCGGTCGAGGCAGAGGCACTGCTCAACGTGACGCTCGAAGGCGCGGTGGGCTGACCCCCGGCGCCAACTTCCACCCTTATTCGTTTTTCTCCCGCCGCCCGGCGCGGCGGGCATCGCAAAGGTGTCTACATGCTCGAAGTCAAGGATCTCCACGTCACCGTCGAGGGCTCTGAAATCCTCAAGGGTCTGACCCTGTCCATCCAGCCTGGCGAAGTGCACGCCATCATGGGTCCCAATGGCGCCGGCAAGTCGACCCTGTCCGCCGTCATCGCGGGCAAGGACGGCTACGAGGTGACCGCGGGCTCGATCACCTTCGAGGGCAAGGATGTCCTCGAGATGGAGATCGAAGAGCGCGCCCAGGCCGGTCTGCTGCTGGGCTTTCAGTACCCGGTGGAAATCCCGGGGGTCAAGAACATCTACCTGCTCAAGGCGGCGCTCAACGCCCAGCGCGAGGCGCGCGGCGAGGGCGAGATTCCGGCACCCGAGTTCATGAAGCTGATCAAGGAAAAGGTGTCCTTCATGAAGATGGACAACAGCTTCCTGCAGCGTGCCGTCAATGAAGGCTTCTCCGGCGGCGAGAAGAAGCGTAACGAGATCCTGCAGATGCTGGTGCTGCAGCCCAAGCTCGCGATGCTCGACGAGATCGACTCCGGCCTCGACATCGACGCCATGAAGGTGGTGGCCGATGGGGTCAACTCGCTGCGCAGTGAAGATCGCGGCATCCTGCTGGTGACTCACTACCAGCGCCTGCTCGACTACATCGTGCCCGACCACGTCCACGTGCTGGTGAACGGCCGGATCGTCAAGAGCGGCGGCGCCGAGCTTGCCCATGAACTCGAATCCCGTGGCTACGACTGGGTCGTAGAGGAGCCCGCTGCATGAGTGATGTGCAACGCTTTCTCGATCGTCTGAACGAGCGCAGCGAGGCGCGCCGCGGCGAACCCACCTGGATCGCCGCACGGCGCCAGGCCGGTGCGGCCCGCTTCGAGGCGATGGGCTTTCCCGATCGCCGCGTCGAAGAGTGGAAGTACACCGACGTGCGCGCCATTAGTCGCACCGACTTCCAGCTCACAGGCTCTGCCGAGTTTTCCCAGGCCAGCGCCGCTGCCCTGACGCTGCCGCTGGACGCCCACCGTCTGACCTTCGTCGACGGCGTCTTTTCCAGCGCCCTGTCGGACCTGTCCGAGCTGCCGGGTGGCGTGCAGGTGCAGCCGCTGTCCCAGGCCCTGGAAGAGAACCACGAGGCCGTCGGCGGCCCGCTGGGGCGCCTGACCGGGGTCGAATTCTCGGCCTTCTCGGCGCTCAACACCGCCTTCTTCGAGGAGGGCGCGCTGGTGCGCCTGGCGCCCGGCACCGTGGTCGACAAGCCTATCGTGCTGCAGTTCCTGTCCCGGGCCAACGAGGCGCCGGTGATGAGCCACCCGCGTATCCTGATCGAGGCGGGCGGACGCAGCCAGGCCACCGTGATCGAACACCATGTGGGTGAAGAGGGCGCCGCCAACTTCACCAACCTGGTGGAAGAGGTGATGCTCGATCGTGGCGCCAACCTGACCCACTACAAGCTGGTGGAGTCGCCCGAGCAGGACCTGCACGTGGCCAGTATCCACGTGGAGCAGTGCCGCGACGCTCAGTTCACCTCCTTCAACATCACCCTCGGTGGTGGACTGGTGCGCAACGACCTGGTCAGCGACCTCAATGGCCAGGGCGCCGAGGTGACCTTCAATGGTCTGTTCTACGGCCAGAATCGCCAGCACGTGGACAACCACACCCTGGCCAACCACAACGCGCCCCACACCTTCTCCCACGAGAACTACAAGGGCATCCTCGATGACCGCGCCCACGGCGTGTTCAACGGCAAGGTGATCGTCAAGCGCGACAGCCAGAAGATCGAGGCCGACCAGAGCAACGCCAACCTGCTGCTCTCCGATCGTGCCCAGATCGACACCAAGCCCGAGCTCGAGATCTACGCCGACGACGTCAAGTGTTCCCACGGCGCCACCACCGGTCAGCTCGACGAGGAAGCGGTGTTTGCCCTGCGTACCCGCGGGCTGGATGAGGCCACTGCACGTGGACTGCTGACCCTGGCCTTCGCCGGTGAGGTGATGGACCAGGTGAATCTGGACGCGGTGTCCGAGCGGGTCGAGCTGACCGTGGCCGGTAAGCTGCCCGAGCGCTTCCACCTGGCCGGTCTGGTGGAAGCCGCCGTGGCCCTCAACGAGGACTGAGCATGACCCACTTCAGCGATCTGCTGCTCGATGTGGCGAGGGTGCGCAAGGACTTCCCGATCCTCGATCGGGAGGTCCACGGCAAGCCCCTGGTCTATCTGGACAACGCCGCCACCAGCCAGACGCCACGTCAGGTGATCGAGGTGTTCGATCACTACTACAGCCAGATGAACGCCAATATCCATCGTGGCCTTCACACCCTGGCCGACGAGGCCACGGCGGCCTTCGAGGGCACCCGGGAGACCGTGCGTGCCTTTGTGAACGCCGCGAGCACCCGCGAGATCGTGTTCACCCGTGGCACCACCGAGGCGATCAACCTGGTGGCCCAGAGCTGGGGGCGCGCCAACCTCGGTCCCGGTGACGAGGTGCTGATCTCCCAGCTCGAACATCACTCCAATATCGTGCCCTGGCAGCTGCTGGCGGCCGAGCGCGGCTTCACCATCAAGGTGATCCCGGTGGATGAGCGTGGCGCGCTGGATCAGGACGCCTACCGTGACCTGATCGGCGAGCGCACCCGGCTGGTGGCGGTCAATCACGTCTCCAACGCCCTCGGTACCATCAACCCGGTGGCCGAGATGGCCCGGGTCGCCCATCAGCACGATGCGCTGATTCTGGTGGATGGCGCCCAGGCGGCACCCCATGAGCCGATCGATGTTCAGGCCATCGGTGCCGACTTCTACGCATTTTCGGGGCACAAGGTCTATGGTCCCACCGGCGCCGGCGTGCTCTACGGCCGCGAGGCGCTGCTCGAGGCCATGCCGCCCTGGCAGGGTGGCGGCGAGATGATCGCCACGGTGTCCTTCGAGACGCCGACCACCTTTGCCGCCATCCCCCACAAGTTCGAGGCGGGCACGCCGGCCATCGCCGAAGTGATCGCCCTGGGCCGTGCCATCGAATGGGTCAACTCGATCGGCCTTGAGCACATCAGCGCCTGGGAGCATCGTCTGCTCGAGCACGCCACCGAAAGCGTGGCGGCGGTGGATGGCCTTCGCGTGCTGGGCACCGCGCCGGACAAGGCAGGCGTCTTGTCCTTTGTGGTCGACGGCGTGCATAGCCAGGATATCGGTCTGCTGATCGACCAGCTCGGCGTGGCGATTCGTACCGGCCACCACTGCGCCCAGCCGCTGCTGGCCCAGTTCGGCGTCGATGCCACCTGTCGCGCTTCCTTTGCGGCCTACAACACCCCGGAGGAAGTCGACGTGCTGGTCGAGAGCCTCCAGCGGGTGATCAGCATGCTGCGCTGAAGCAGCAGGGCGGCTCGGGGCGGCGCGTACCGCCTCGAGCCCTGGTTGGCAAGGGAGTCATTCGGCGTACCCGCCTAAGGAATTGCATGAGCGAACACGATCAGATTGCTCAACTGAGCAAGGGCCAGCAACTGCCGTTGCAGCGGGACGTGGAGGTCATCTCCATTCCCTTCGGCAAGACGGTGACACTTGACGAGGACAGCATCGTCTCGGTGATGCAGGCCAAGGGCAGCACCCTGAGTGTTGCCTACGAGGGACGTCTGTACCTGATCGAGGGATCCAACCTGGACGCGGTGGGCCTCGAGCCGATGCCACGCCCGACACTGGACCCCGAGGCCGACGATGCGGCGATCGAGGCGTTTGTCTGGGATCAGCTCAGGACTTGTTTCGATCCCGAGATCCCGGTCAATATCGTCGATCTGGGACTGGTATACGGTTGTCGTATCGAGCGCCTGATCAGTGGTGAGCGCATCGTCACCATTCGCATGACCCTGACAGCCCCCGGTTGTGGCATGGGCGATGTGATCGCGGCGGATGCGCGCAACAAGATTCTGGGAGCACCGCAGATTTCCAAGGTGCATACCGAGATCGTCTTCGATCCCCCCTGGAGTCGTGAGATGATGAGCGACGAGGCCAAGCTGGAACTTGGCATGTTCTGACCCGGCCCTCTCTGGCCCGCGCAGCGGGTCCTGACCTCCGCTGTCAATTGGAATCGTCATGCGCGAGCCGCTGTTCACGATGTTTCGTCGCCTGCTGCTGTGTCTCGGTAGCCTGGTCCTGTTGCTCGCCCTGGCCTTTGTCGCGGCCAACGCCTGGGTGGTGGCCACCACCCGCGATCGCATCGCTCCTCGCCTCGTCGAATGCCGCCCCCACCAGGTCGGCATCGTCTTCGGCACCTCCCACTGGACCCGCAGCGGTACCCGCAATCCCCACTTCGAAGGGCGCATGATCGCCGCCGCCCGGTTGATGAACGAAGGACGTCTGCGCCACCTGCTGGTGTCCGGTGACAATGCCACCCGCTACTACAACGAGCCGGTGACCATGTGGCGCGATCTCAAGGCGCGTGGCGTGCGCGAGGTCGACATGACGCTGGACTACGCCGGTTTCAGCACCTTCGATACCCTGGCCAGGGCCCGCGACGTGTTCGAGGTGGAGCGCGCGCTATTGATTACCCAGGACTGGCACCTGCCGCGGGCGCTGTTCATCGCTGATGCCCTGGGACTTGAGGTCGAGGGCTGCCCGGCGCCCGAGAGGGAGGGTTCTCGCTGGCTGATCCTGCGAGAGTGGGTGGCCCGGGTGGCGACCCTGGGCGATCTCTACCTGTGGCAACGAGAGCCGCGCTTTCTTGGCCCGCTGGAGCCTTTGAAGATCGCGGCGCCGGCAGCTCGCATCGAGGCTCGGAGTCTTCACGAGATCATCGATGAGGTGTTGACCAGAGGCGACGCCAGTGTGGCGCCATTGCTGCTGCGCACGCCCGACGCCGACAAGAACTGAGAGCAGCCCCTTTACCCAGGCATCCGCTTCACCAATAAAAACGCCTTGCCGGCAGAGCCTGGCAAGGCGTTTTCGTGGATTGGCGTTGTGGTCGGCGGCGTCAGCGTTTGACGGTTCGACGGCCTGCGCCACGCTTCTGGGCGGTCGACTTCTGCAGGTCGTAGAGCTCGCGAATCAGCGCGCGGCAACCCTTCCATACCTCTTCGATCACCGGCTCGATGGGGCCCGGCAAGGGATGGGTAAACAGGGTGGAGAGGGACTGCATCAGCACCCGCTCCTGCTCGAGCAGCTCGTTGATCAACACCTGTGAGTCGTTGCCGACAAAGCTCTTGAGACGACTCCACAGCCACATGTAGTCGTCGCGTTCGACGTCGGCATCACGCGGCAGCAGGTCGAGGTGTTCGCGCGCCAGCTCCTGGAGCTCGCGCATGGTCTTCTGGCGCGTCTCGAAGTGGGGCTCCAGAGCGTCGCGCAGCGAGGGTCGCAGGCGCTCGAGATTGTCCTGGAAATAGTCGACGCTGTCGGCCAGGGCCTCCAGCAGGCTGTCCATCGCCACCTGGCGATTATCGAGAAACATGCGCGTCACCTCCTCCGGTGACGCAAATTGTGGGGCTCCAGCAGGAGTTTTGCCACCCCTAATGTGGCAAATATTTATGATTCTTGCGGTGGGGTGGTCGATCGCTTCGACCTTGGTCGAAAAGCGCTGACAAAGTTGGCCCGGTTGCGGCGAGATATCGTCGTAGGCGAAGGGCCGCCTCGCGCTTGTGAGCGGTAAGTGAGCGCCAATGACAAGACGGGCGACCGTACTATCGGTCGCCCGTCGGCGTCATCCTTTACGGGGCTTTTATCTTGAGCCCTTGCCGCTTCAGCCCTTGGGTTTGGCCGGCGTACGGGTCCGTGGACGCGCCGTGGCGCTCTTTTCCAGGTGTTCGATGACCAGGCCGGCGATGTCCTTGCCGGTGGCGCTCTCGATGCCCTGCAGGCCGGGCGAGGAGTTCACCTCCATCACCACGGGGCCATGGTTGGAGCGCAGCAGGTCGACACCGGCCACGCGCAGCCCCATGGACTTGGCCGCGCGGATGGCGGTGGAGCGTTCTTCCGGGGTGATACGGATGACGCTGGCGCTGCCGCCGCGGTGCAGGTTGGAGCGGAACTCGCCTTCGGCCGCCTGGCGCTTCATCGCTGCCACCACCTTGTCGCCGATGACAAAGCAGCGGATGTCGGCGCCCTTGGCTTCCTTGATGTACTCCTGAACCATGATGTTGGCCTTCATGCCCATGAACGCCTGGATCACCGATTCCGCCGCCTGGTTGGTCTCGGCCAGCACCACGCCGATACCCTGGGTGCCTTCCAGCAGCTTGATCACCAGCGGGGCGCCCTTGACCATGGTGATCAGGTCCGGGATGTCATCGGGGGAGTGGGCGAAGCCGGTCACCGGCAGGCCGATGCCCTTGCGAGACAGCAGTTGCAGTGAGCGCAGCTTGTCGCGGGAACGGGTGATACCGACGCTGTCGTTGAGCACGGTGACGTTCATCATCTCGAACTGACGCAGCACGGCGCAGCCGTAGAAGGTGACCGAGGAGCCGATGCGCGGGATGACGGCGTCGAAGGGCTCGAGTTCCTCACCCTTGTAGTGAATCGACGGATGGTGAGAAGCGATGCTCATGTAGCAGCGCAGCGTATCGACCACCCGGGCCGTATGGCCGCGTTGTTCGGCGGCTTCCACCAGGCGACGAGTGGAGTAGAGATTGCGGTTGCGGGACAGCAGCGCGATATGCATGTGCGAGTCTCCAGGTCAGGGGCGGTGGATCCGTCAGGGTTCGCCGTGCAGAAAGGTAGCGCCGGGCGCCACCAGCAGGCGGCGCAGTGCGCGGCGACCGAGAAGCATGGGGTGGCGCATGTTGCGCCGGTCGGTCAGGGATAGCTCGACGGGAAATTCCAGATCCCCCATCTGCATCTGGGTGCGAATGAAGTAGCGCCACTCGGCCTGGCCGTTGGAGCTGGTGACCTTGCGCCGATCATGCAGGTGCATGCGGTACTGATGTGACGGACTGTCGGGGCCGCCGGCACGGGTGACGAAGCTGACCCATAGGATCTCGTCCTCCTCGAAGGACTCGATCTCCTCGGCGTGCAGCGCCGAGGTGCGAGCGCCGGTGTCCACCTTGGCACACAGATGCAGGTGCATCTGCGGCAGGATCACCATCTCGCGGCGACCGACGACGGCCTGAGCCTGAAAGGGCAGGTCCTTCATGTCTTCTCCTTGTCGCGGGATGCTGCTTGTTATTCAGGCGACGTCCGTTGTCGAACTGTCAGTGGCAACGAACGTCACACGGGCAAGCGAATCAATGACCGCCTGTGCCCTTGACCGCCGCCAGTCGGCGAGCGGTGGCGGAGTCCTTCGGCGCCTGACGCAGCGTCATCAGTACCGGCAGACGCAGCCGGGGGATCTGCGCCAGGTCCCTCGCAACGGCCAGGAAGTCGGCCCCGTCGCATTCGGCGACCCGCTCCAGAAACAGCGGCAGGCGCTCGGCGTGCTCCAGGTGTTGCCAGCCCCGTGCGGCGATTGCCGCGAGGGTGTCCGGGCCGCAGGCATCGCTATCGGCCAGCAGGGCGTCGAACCAGTCACCGGCCAGGCTGTCGGGCGCGTTGCCCACGGCGCGTACACAGGCGCAGAAGGTCTCGATGTCGCCCTGGCTGGCGGCCTGTTCGCCGCGCTGACGCAGCGCCTCCGCAAGCTCTGCTGATAGTGCTACATGTTCCAGACAGTAGCATAGCGATGTCAGCACTTCGCTGTGCAGCTGCGGGATAGCGGCCACCAGCGAGGCCTCAGTCTCGGGGGTGAGACGCGCCACATGGTCGGCCAGCCCCTGCAGGCCCAGCGCCTGCCAGTCGTGGCCACCCTGGCCCGACAGGAAGGCTTCGACCGGCTCAAGGTGCTCGCTGGCGGGACGCTCAAGATCGGCGCTGGCTCGGGCGTGCAGCATCGCCTGAAAGGTCAGGGAAGGGGTGAAGGCCAGCGGGTTGTCCTTCATCAGGTTGTCGATCTCGCCGCCGTCGGACTGCTCCAGCGCTTCTGCGCTGCGGCCCAGGGTGGACAGCAGGCGCTCGAGGAAGGCGTCCCGCTGGGCGGCATCCAGAAGGCCCTGTTCGTCCACCGGCAGCGCCAGGAACCAGATCAGCGGGTCGCTCATGTCACCCAGGCGAAACACCAGCGCCAGGCGGGCACGACCCTGCCAGGGTTCCGGCCAGGGGACCTGGCCGCTCTCGAAGTCTGCCAGGGTCTCGAGCGCGCAGGGGTGCACACGCCGTCCCATATGATAGAGACGCACCTCGGCACCGGTCAGGGTGAAAAAGTCGTGAAGACGATGGATCGCTTGCATGGCCCCTCCGAAAGATCAGCGTGCACTCTATCGCGCCGCTCGAGGAGTGTCAGCCGTCCACGGCGGAAATTTGTGCATCCCTCGCACTGTATTTTGCTGCACCGCTGGTGAATTTTTGATCAAGCGCCGCGAAAGAGCGTCAGAAGCGGCTCGGCGTCATCTGTCAAAGGGTTATCCACAGGGACATTCAGCGCTTCTGTGAATGAATGATGGTGGGGATAAGTCGGTGAGGTGACAGTTAGCCGACGGCTGTCGGCGGTTGTTCCCGGAAAGGGCGGTCGCAATAGCAGGAGGCTATGGTTCACCCTGGGATTTTTCACTGCGTCTGCTATCGATTTGGAATATAATAGCGGTCGTTTATTCCAAATCATGCTGAGCCATCGAGCAGCCCAGGGTTGAAGTGGCGATGGATGCCTCCACCTGTCACCCTCCCGGGCCATGCCGCACTGGCCGCCCCAATCGTTTTCAAGGAGCCGTCCATGGTTCGTCATCTGGCTGTTTCTCTTGCCGCCGCAGGTGCCATCGGTGTCGCTGCCGGTGCCCACGCCGACACCCTGAAAGTCGGCATGTCCGGTGGTTACTTTCCCTTTACCTTCGTCGAGCAGGACACCCTCAAGGGCTTCGAGGTCGACGTGATGGAAGCGGTGGCCGAAGAGATGGGCACCGAGGTGGAGTTCGTTACCGCCAACTTCTCAGGATTGTTCGGCATGCTCGAGTCCGGGCGCATCGACACCATCGCCAACCAGATCACCATCACCGAGGAGCGTGAGCAGAAGTACCTGTTCACCTCGCCCTATGTGTATGACGGTGCTCAGGTGGTGACCAAGGAAGGCAATGACGAGGTCTCCGGGGTCGAGGATCTGGCGGGCAAGACCGTGGCCGTCAATCTGGGCTCCAACTACGAGCAGTTGCTGCGCGAGCTGCCCTACGCCGACGAGATCGATATCCGCACCTATGAGAGCAACATCGAGCAGGACACCGCGCTGGGTCGTGTCGATGCCTTCGTCATGGATCGCGTCAGCGCCACCCAGGTGATCAAGGAAAAGCCGCTGCCGCTGGCGCTGGCCGGCAAGCCGTTCTCCGAGATTCGCAATGCGCTGCCGTTCCGCCAGGACGACCAGGCACTGCGCGACGAGGTCGACCAGGCGCTGGACACCCTGCGTGAAGATGGCACCTTGAGCGAGATCTCCGAGCGCTGGTTCGATGCCGATATCACCACGCCCTGAGTGGTGATCGACTCTCCATGAGCATTCTCGACCTCGACTACATGGTTGGGCTGGTGCCCATCCTGCTCAGCTATCTTCCCCTGACCCTGGGGATGGCGCTGGCCGGGATGGCGCTGGCTCTGGTGCTGGCCTGTGGCCTGGCGGTGATACGGGTACTCAAGATCCCGGTTCTCAACGGCCTGACGCTGTGGTTCATCTCGTTCTTTCGCGGCACGCCGCTGTTGGTGCAGCTGTTCCTGTTCTACTACGGGCTGCCCCAGGTGCTGTCGTTTCTGACCACCATCGATGGCATCACCGCCACCATCATGGGGCTGACGCTGCACTTCTCGGCCTATATGGCGGAGTCGATCCGCGCCGCCATCGTCGGCGTGGATCGCAGCCAGACCGAGGCGGCGCTGTCCATTGGCATGACCAACGGCCAGTTGATGCGCCGGATCGTGCTGCCCCAGGCCACTCGCATCGCGGTGCCGACGTTGATGAACTACTTCATCGACATGATCAAGGCCACCTCGCTGGCGTTCACCCTGGGCGTCACCGAGTTGATGGGGGCGACCCAGAAAGAGGCCGCCGGCAGCTTCCTGTACTTCGAGGCCTTCATCACCGTGGCGCTGATCTACTGGGCCATCGTCGAGGCGCTGGCCTGGCTGCAGCGGCGCCTGGAATCCCGACTCAACGAGGCCTATCGTCGATGATCAAGCTAGAGCGACTGACCAAGCGCTTCGGTGATACCACCGTGCTCGACGGTATCGACCTGGAGATCCAGCAGGGCGAGATCATCGTGGTGATCGGCCCCTCCGGGACCGGCAAGTCGACGTTGCTGCGCTGTCTCAACTTTCTCGAGCAGCCAGACGGTGGCCGCCTGACGCTGGGCCCGCTGAATCTAAACCTGACCCAGGCCAGCAAGTCCGAGATCCTGGCTGCCCGTCGTCACACGGCCTTCGTGTTCCAGAACTACGCGCTGTTTGCCAACAAGACGGCGCTTGAGAACATCGCCGAGGGCCTCATCGTGGTCAACCGCTGGCCCAAGGCCAAGGCCCACCAGCGAGCGCGTGAGATCCTCGAGCGCATCGGCATGTCGGACAAGGCGGACGCCTATCCGGCGTCGCTGTCCGGGGGCCAGCAGCAGCGGGTGGGGATCGGCCGCGCCATGGCCGCCCAGGCCGAGGTGATCCTGTTCGACGAACCTACCTCATCGCTGGATCCCGAGTGGGTGGACGAGGTGCTGGCGTTGATGAAGCAGTTGGCGCGTGAACGCCAGACCATGCTGGTGGTCACCCACGAGATGGCCTTTGCCCGTGACGTGGCCGACCGGGTGGTGTTCATGGAGGGCGGGCGCATCGTCGAGCAGGGGCCTCCTTCGGAGCTGTTCCATGCACCGCAGGACCCGCGTACCCGGGACTTCCTGCGCAAGGTGCTGCCCGCCGCCGAGCCCCTGTAGGCCGAGTCGCTCATCCATCCGGCGAGATCCTCGTTCGAGAAAGTCTGCACGTCGAGGCGTGCCCTTCGAGGTGCCGCATTTGCAGCGGTTTCTTTGGGGGGCGCGTGTTGCTGCCGGGCTGGCCCTCGCTGGTCCGGCACGCGACAATGACGTGCACCAAGCCCATTTTCAAAGCGGAGGCATCATGCCCACCGAACCTTCCGTCCACGACGCCCTGGGCGCGGCCCTGCGCGAGCTCGAGGCGACCATGAAGGCCGCCAACATGTGGCGTATGGACAAGCCGGAGGCCGCCGCCTTCAACAGTCGGCAGCCGTTCTGCATCGATACCATGTCGCTGCCCCAGTGGCTGCGCTTCGTGTTTATCGCCAGGCTCGATACCCTGGTCGAACAGCGTGCACCCCTGCCCGCCAGTTGCGATGTGGCCCCGGCGGTGGACGCCTACCTGATCCAGGAAGGCGCGCGCGCCCAGGACCGGATGCTGTTGCAGAAGGTTGTCGAGGATATCGACCGGCTGATCACCGAGAACTGAATCGCCGGTAACGGAAGAAGTCCCCAGCGAGGAGAAGGCGATGCCCTGGTACTTTGCCTATGGCAGCAACATGAACATTGAGCGTGTCGCCGCCCGCATCGGCGAGACCCGGCGTGTGCTGGCCGGCAGCCTGGAAGGCTACGCGCTGCGCTTCAACAAGGCCTCCCGGGTGCCGGGCATCGCCCACGCCAATGTGGTGCCGGCGCCAGGCGATCGGGTCGAGGGTGCGCTGTTCGAACTCCTCGAACCCGAGCAGATCCGGCAGATGGATCCCTTCGAAGGTTACCCACACGAGTACGACCGTCATCGTCTGCCGGTGATCACCGAACAAGGGCCGATCGAGGCCTGGGTCTATATCGCCGGCGCCGAACGCCAGGGGGATGACCTGCGGCCCGCCCGCGAGTACCTTGAGCACCTGCTGGCCGGTCGGGACTTCCTCAGCGAGGGCTATCATCAGGCGCTGGCGGCGGTAGAGGCCGTCGAGCACCTCGATGATGCCACTCTGGGGCGACTGGGGCTGTCACGTTATCATCCCCGCTAAGGCTTGTACGAAAAGTGCCTGCGCTCGGTAATGCGGCGTTAAAAATCGCGTCAAAATGCTCATTTACACCTCGTAAACTGCGCTTTCTTACCGATTTTTGCCTTGTCTAACCATCGCTCGCCGGCTTTTCGTACTAAGCCTAGGCCTCTGCTTGCCCTGTTACCGCAGCCCCTCCCTCGAGAATTGCAGTGGCAACTGCCACGCGAGCGACCACAGAAGCCATCTTGTGACGGTGACAGCACAGCGCCCGCTCCTGCCAGGCAGGAGCGGGCGCTGCGTGTTAGCGGTCGAGCCCTGGATCAGAAGCGGTAGCTGATACCGGCCATGATCACGTAGGGGTCCACCTCGATCTCGCCGATGTCCTCGCCGTTGAGGTCGACGTCGCTGTCGATATCCAGATACCACACCGCCATGTTGGCCGCCCAGTGGTCGTCGATGACCAGGTCGAGGCCCGCCTGGCCGGCCCAGCCCCAGGACTCTTCCAGATCGAGATCGGCACCCTCCAGCGCGATATCCTCGTCGGAGAAGTGGGTGTAGTTGACCCCCAGGCCGACGTAGGGCTGCACCCGCGCCTCGGTGCCACCGAAGGGGTAGTACTGCACGGTCAGGGTCGGCGGCAGGTGCTCGACGCTGGCGCCGATATCGGTGCCACCTACGTTCAGGTCGACGTCGTGCTCGAAGGGCTCGGCGGCCAGCAGTTCGACGCCGAACTTGTCGTGGAAGCGGTAGCCCAGGGTAAAGGCGAAGCCGTTGTCGTCATGGACGTCGGTGTCCATGGTGCCACCCATCAGCGAGCCGTTGTCGGAGTCGGGCTTGACCTTGGCCACACCGATGCGGGTATAGATGTCACCCTTGCCGTAGGCGGCAAAGGCCTGGCTGCTGACGAGGGCGCTGCCGGCGATGGCGGCGACCAGGGCGGTGGTGATCAGGGGGTGGCGCATGGTGTTCTCCTTGCGTACTGGCAAAAGTGGGCGAGCCGGTCGGCGAGCCATTTGGCGAGCCATTCGGCGAGCCCGATTGCCAAGCAGTGTATGCCGCATCGAGAACGTGGTTATTGATCTACCTCAATACCTCCTTTGGTCGACATAAATGAACCGGCAACGCACCAAAAAAGGCGCCTGGCAAAGCCAGACGCCTTCGATGCTGCGGTTGGAATGCGGCGTGATCGAGCTGACCGCTTAACCGCTTATTTCAAGACCGCGCAGGCGCTTAGAAACGATAGGTGACGCCGGCACCGATGGTCATCGGATCGATCTCGGCCTCGCCAACATCGTGGCCGTCGACCTCGATATCGGAATCGACCTCGGCGTAGCGGGCGTAGGTGCCGACCAGCAGGTTGTCGGTGACGCTGAGGTCGAGACCCACCTGGGCTGCGGCGCCGTAGGAGCTATCGAGGTCGGCGTTGAAGCTCTCGTCGGAGAAGTGGGTGTAGTTCATGCCCACGCCAACGTAGGGGTGGACGCGAGCGTTTTCCACGCCGCCCAGCGGGTAGTAGTTGAGCATCAGGTTGACCGGGGTACGGTCGACGCTGCCCACATTACCGCCGTTGACCGCGATATCGTGCTCCATGGCCTCGGAGCCGTTGAGCTCGACACCGAACTTGTCGTGGAACAGGTAGCCGGCGCCGTAGGCGAAGCCGTTCTCCTCGGAGACATCGAGATCCTGGTTGGCGATATCGCCGTTGTCCGAGGTGGGATCGGCCTTCTCGAAGCCACCGCGCACGTAGATGTCACCTGCCTGATAGGCCAGGGCAGACTGGGCGGCGAAGGTGGTGGTAGCGAGCAGGGCTGCGGTGCCCATCAGTCGAGTCATGTTCATGCGGGACCTCCTTGATGATCCGATGGCATCCTTCCCGAGGGAAGTAACCTTGTACGCTTCGCAGTTTACGAACAGTGTTTCTAAATGTCTTGTAGAAATAGTTAATTGGCCAGATAGCAGTAACTAGCCAGAATTTATGGAACTAAATCGACTTGGGCGGGTAGGTAATGTAAATGCTGTACAATTTTTTTGCACATTGTGGCGTAGACGTCGATGCGCGCTTGTGCACTGCATAAACGCTCGCCGTCCGGCGATAAATCGTCTTCACTGTGGGAGAAGACTCCGGAGGAGAGTGCGGGATGGTGGCCAGACGAAGGCGTGAGAGGTTGCTCGGCATGTCGACGCTGCCCTGGGGCGGGGCGGCACTGGTGCTCGCACTGACCGCTCTGTTGGCGGTGTGGCTGCTGCTGGAACCCTGGCTGATTCGTGATCTCCCGACGCCGGCGAGGCTGGCCATGGTAGTTCTGGGCGTGTGGGCGCTGGGCGGGGGGTTGTCCATGCCGCTGCACTTCTCAGCGGTACCCGGCTGGTGGCGTCTGGCGGGGGCCATGCCTTGGTATCCGCTGGCACTGGTCAGCTTTATCGTGCTGCTGCTGTGTCGCTACGCCGGCCTGTTTTGAACGGGGCTGATGTGCACGGCTAAGGTGGGCAGGGCGGTTCGACCGTCAGTGAGCGTTGAGCGCCAGGTGCGTGCTGGATGTGTCCCGTAACGAAGAAGGCCGCCCGAGGGCGGCCTTCTTGCGTGGCAGACGATCACTGACGATCAGGCGTCTTCCAGGGTGTCGAACTGCTCGGTGATCTCCTTGCTCGGCTCGGCGGTCATCAAGCTCACCACCACGATGGCGATGTAGGCGAAGATCACGCCGGGCACGATCTCGTAAAGATCGAACAGGCCGCCGGACATCTCGGCCCAGGCCACCACGGTGATGCCACCGACCACGATACCGGCCAGCGCACCCCACTGGTTCATGCGACGCCAGTACAGCGACATGATCAGTGCAGGACCGAAGGCGGCGCCGAAACCGGCCCAGGCGTAGGACACCAGTCCCAGTACCGTGGAGTCCGGGTTCATCGCCAGCAGGTAGGCAATGACGGCGATGCCGATGACCGCAAAGCGGCCGACCCAGACCAGCTCGGACTGGCTGGCGTCGGGGCGGAACAGCGCCTTGTAGAAGTCATCGGTCAGGGCAGAGGACGACACCAGCAGCTGGGAGTCGGCGGTGGACATGACCGCAGCCAGGATGGCGGCGAGCAGCACACCGGCGACCAGCGGATGGAAGATGGCGTTGACCATGACCATGAAGATGGTCTCGCCGTCACCCAGGTCGCGGGTCATGTAGACCAGGCCCAGCAGACCGACCGCCATGGCGCAGACCAGGCACAGGCCCGACCAGGTCACGGCGATGCGACGGGCGGCGGGGATGTCGGCTTCGGAGCGGATGGCCGCGAAACGCGCCAGGATGTGCGGCTGGCCGAAGTAGCCAAGGCCCCAGGCCAGCGAACTGATGATGCCGATGGCGGTCAGGGTTTCACCGGTGGACGCATCGACGAACCAGCTCAGCATGTCGGGGTTCTCGGCCAGGATCTGCTGGCCACTGCCGCTGAAGCCACCCAGTTCGGTCAGGGCGATGACCGGCACGACCAGCAGCGCCGCTGCCATCATCAGACCCTGGATCAGGTCAGTCCAGGAGACCGCCAGGAAGCCGCCAAAGAAGGTATAGGAGATGATGGCCAGCGTACCGACGGTCACCGCGATGGTGTAGTCGAAGCCGAATACCGTCTCGAACAGCTTGCCGCCGGCAACCAGGCCGGAGCTGGTGTAGAACAGGAAGAACAAGAGGATGAAGACCGCCGAGATCACCCGCAACAGCGGTGCCTTCTCGCGAAAGCGCTTGGCGAAGAAGTCCGGCAGGGTCAGGGCGTCATTGGCCTTGAAGGTGTAGACGCGCATGCGCCGGGCGACAATCAGCCAGTTGAGCCAGGTGCCGATCAACAGGCCCACGGCGATCCAGGAGGCCGACAGACCGCTGACGTAGGCCGCACCGGGCAGACCCAGCAGCAGCCAGCCCGACATGTCCGAGGCGCCGGCAGATATCGCCGACGTCCAGGGGCCAAGCGAGCGGCCACCAAGGATATAGTCGGACAGATTGGTGGTGCGCTTGTAAGCAATGATACCGATGACCAGCATCAATATCAGATACAGCGCGAACGTGATGCCAATGGTGGCGTTGTTTTCGACCATGGGAGCGTTCCTTGTGGTTTTTGTCGTGGGTGGTTGGCGTTCTCAAGTCACCGGCCCTGTGTCGAGCGCGATGATCTCCCCGTGTGGGCGCGGTCGTCACGCGCGTCCCTGCGATCCGGCGCTCCCCTCGGGGTAGTGGGTGAGCGCCGGTTGCCGACGGTGCGCCGACCGTCGGGTGAGTGCGTTGGACCAGCAGGCCAGGGCCTGACTTACTCGTCCCCTAGCGCCAGCAGCGAGGCGTTGCCGCCGAGTGCCGCCGTGTTGTTGGTCACCGTCTTCTCGGTGGCGAAACGCAACAGGTAGTTGGGGCCGCCGGCCTTGGGACCGGTGCCGGAGAGCCCCTGACCGCCGAAGGGTTGAACGCCTACGACAGCACCAATGATATTGCGGTTGATGTAGACGTTGCCAACGCGCACTTTCCGCGCTATTTCATCGGCAAAGGATTCGTTGCGGCTGTGCACGCCGAAGGTCAGGCCATAACCACGCGCGTTGATCGAGGCGATCACCTTGTCGAGCTCGTTGGACTTCCAGCGCACCACGTGCAGCACCGGGCCGAACTGTTCACGCTCGAGCGCATCGATACCATCGATGGTGAAGGCCGCCGGGGCGACAAAGGTGCCTTCACTGGTGTGCTCGGGCTTCAGCGGTGTTTCGCTGATCAGACGTCCTTCACCCTTGAGCCGATCGATATGCGCCTGCAGGTTCTTGCGCGCGTCCTCGTCGATCACCGGGCCTACGTCGGTGCCGAGGTCGCGCGGATCGCCCACGTGGAGTTCGGCCATGGCGCCGTCGAGGATCTGTAGCACACGGTCGGCGACGTCATCCTGCAGGTAGAGCACCCGCAAGGCCGAGCAGCGCTGTCCGGCGCTCTGGAAGGCCGAGTGGATGACGTCGGCGACGACCTGCTCGGGCAGGGCGGTGGAGTCGACGATCATCGCGTTCATGCCGCCGGTCTCGGCCACCAGTGTCGGCAGCGGCGCATTCTCACGCTCGGCCAGGGCGCGGTTGATGATCTGGGCGGTATCGGTACCGCCGGTGAAGACCACCCCGGTGATCCGCGAATCGCCGGTCAGCACGCTGCCCACGGTGGGGCCGTCGCCGGGCAGCAACTGGACCACTTCACGCGGCATGCCGGCCTGGTAGAGCAGCTCGACCACCCGGTGGGCAACGATCGACGTCTGCTCGGCGGGCTTGGCCAGCACGGTATTGCCGGCCACCGCGGTGGCGACCATCTGGCCGCAGAAGATTGCCACCGGGAAGTTCCACGGGCTGATCGCGGCGAACACCCCCTTGCCGCCCATGTGCAGACGATTGGACTCGCCGGTGGGGCCGGGCAGCTCGGTGGGCTCACCGAAGATCTCCTCGGCGCGCACCGCGTAGTAGCGACAGAAGTCTACCGCTTCGCGGATCTCGTCGACGCCGTCGGTCAACAGCTTGCCACCTTCACGCGAGCACAGCGCCATCAGCTCCGCCAGGTGCTCTTCCATCAGGTCGGCGAAGCGCCTCAGGATATCGGCGCGCTCCTTGACCGGGGTGACCTCCCACGCCGGGAAGGCAGCCCAGGCCGCGTCCACCGCTCGCTCGGTCTGTTCGCGGGTGGTCCACTGCACGCTACCGACCACCTGGCGACGGTCGTAAGGACTGGTGACCTCGTGGGTCTGGGCGGGGTCTTCGGCGACCTCGAAGGCCAGCAGCGGGCGCGCCTGGTAGCGGGTATCCATGTGCTTGCCCATGGCCTCCATCAGCGGCTGGTACTGGCTGTTGATGGTCAGGTTGACGCCGCGGGAGTTGGGGCGGTGCTCGCCGTAGATGTCGCGAGGTAGCGGAATCTGGGGATTGGACAGGCTGTCGAACTGTCGCAGTGTCTCGATGGGATGGACGCACAGCGACTCCACCGGCACCTTGGGGTCCACCAGCTGATGCACGAAGGAGGAGTTGGCACCGTTCTCGAGCAGTCGGCGAACCAGGTAGGGCAGCAGGTCCTTGTGGGCGCCCACTGGGGCGTAGATACGGCAGTAGGTGCCTTCAGGTGCACGCTTTAGCGCGGCATCGTAGAGTGCCTCGCCCATGCCGTGCAGGCGCTGGAACTCGAAGGCTCGGCTGGTGTGGTTGGCCTGCTCGAGGATGGTGGTGATGGTGTGGGCGTTATGGGTGGCGAACTGCGGGAAGATGCGGCCCTTGGTGGCATCGGACAGCAGGAAGCGCGCGCAGGCCAGGTAGGCCACATCGGTGGAGGCCTTGCGGGTGAACACCGGATAGCCGTCGACGCCGAGCTGCTGGGACTCCTTGATCTCGGTGTCCCAGTAGGCACCCTTGACCAGACGCAACGGGATCTCGTCACCCTGGAAGTCGGCCAGACGGTTGAGGTAGTGCAGCACCGGCAGGGCGCGCTTGGAGTAGGCCTGCACCACCAGACCGAAGTGCCCCCAGCCACGGCAGATGTCGCTCTCGTAGACGGCGCGGAAGACCTCCAGCGACAACTCCAGGCGGTCGATCTCCTCGGCGTCGATGGTCACCGCCACGTCATTGTCCCGGGCCAGCTTGGCCAGCTCCTTGACGCTGCCCACCAGCTCCTCGAGGACCTGTTCGCGGCGGCCAAACTCGTAGCGCGGGTGCAGCGCGGACAGCTTGATCGAGATCGACGGTGCCGGCGTCCTGTCGCCCAGGTTGCGGCTGGTCTTGCCGACCTGGCGGATGGCGGTGGCGTAGTCGTCGAAGTAGCGGCCGGCATCACGCCGGGTACGGGCGGCCTCGCCCAGCATGTCGTAGGAGTAGGTATAGCCCTTGTCGAACAGCGGCTTGGAGCGCTTGAGCGCTTCGTCTATATCACGCCCCAGCACGAACTGCTTGCCCATCACCTTCATGGCTTCGACCATGGCCCGGCGAATGACCGGCTCGCCCATGCGGTTGACCATCTTGTTGATGAAACCGCTGGGCTTGCCATCCTTGGGCTTGTCCAGGCTCACCACCCGGCCGGTCATCAGAAGGCCCCAGGTGGAGGCGTTGACCATCCAGGACTCGCTCTTGCCGAGGTGGGCCTTCCAGTCGGCCGGGCCCAGTCGATCTTCGATCAGTGCATCGGCGGTGGCCTTGTCGGGGATGCGCAGCATCGCCTCGGCCAGACACATCAGCATCAAGCCTTCGTGGGTATCCAGGCTGTACTGCTGCAGCAGCTCGTCGATGGTATCGACGGCGGTGTCCATCTCGCGCACTTCGCGCACGAGAGAAGCCGTCTCGTCGGCGACGCGCTCGATGTGCTCGTCCTTGCCATCGATCAGCTTGATCAATTCACTTACGAAGGCGTTTTCTTCGACCACGTAGTGATCGCTGATGCGCGCAAAGAGTGTATCCAGATCCTGCTGCCAGGTGGAGTTGTCGAGCATATTGTTGGCGTTGAGCATGTCAGTCCCCAAATGGTGAACCGCCGCGGGCGGAGAAAGGGCTTGCCGCAAAGTCGATCGCGGACGTGCAGTCGCGCAATCCGGGCATGTTGGCAAGACTAGGTTGCATGCCTCTTCCATGCTTGCCAAATGCACCGAAGGATTTGGCAAATCCACGGGCGTTATCGACTAACCCTAGCTTTAATGTGCCGATTTGGCAGTCAGATGGTGGAGATTCGCTGGCGAAATCTCGCTGACATGACGTCGGGTCTGGCTGGGGGGATGGCCATAGTGCTTGCGGTAGGCGCGGGACAGGGCGCTCTGATGGGCGAAGCCGGTGAGGGCGGCGATTTCCGACAACGGCAGGCGACTGCGCATCAACAGCTGACGTGATGCCTCCAGGCGTCGACGCATCACGTATTGCCAGGGTGACATGCCCGTCTGGGCGCGGAAGCGTTCGGTAAAGTGGGTTTCGCTGAGGCAGGCAAAGGCTGCCAGATCGGCGACCTTGAAGCGGCGCGCCAGGTGATCGTCGATGTAGCGATCGAGCGCGCGCAGGTCGATGCGCCGGTGGTGCATCGCGCCGGTTTCATCGCCGGCCAGACGCGCATGCAACGAGCCCAGCAAGGTGGTCGCCAGGCGTTCCTGATGCAGGGCAGGGACGGGGCCCTCGAGCGCCAACTGATTCATTTCGGCCACCACGAACCCCAGGAACTGTTTCAGAGGTGCGTCCAGGGTGAAGAAACGTGGCGCGTCGAACAGCCTGGCCAGTTCATGATGATGGCCGGTGAGCGCCAGGGCGTCATCGGGAAGGTCGAGGATCAGTTGGCGGTTGTTGCCGGTGCCGGCGTAGTAGTGGAGGTGGTTGGCGGGCACGATGCAGCCGCAGAATGCCTCGATGGTGCCGCCAAGGCCTTCGATGTCGAAGTCGGCGCGCCCGGCCAGGGCGATCACGATCTGATGGTAGTCGTGGGAGTGATGCCGGGTCGCGGTGTCCAGAGGGATCTGCCTGATGGCGCTGCTCATCGGGGGGCTCCCGCAGGCGGTAACGAGGACGTCATCATACCCGATGGGTACAGGATTCTCACTGACTCTCAGTCCCCCCTGGGCTGCTCCCTGAGGCGGATACGAGCGGCCAGGTGGTCGCGTAGTGCACGCAGGTCCTCCTGTCCGGCGCTGTCCAGCAGGGCCTTGCCCCGGGTCACCCGGCCAAAGCGCCCGTGTTCATCGACCAGGCTGCGAGCGCGGCGTCGGACGCCGTCCAGGTACTCGTCGTGGCGAATCGGATAAAGGATGACGGCATTCCATTCATCTTCGCCAACTGTGCTGTCGAGAGCACGGTCGAACAGGTCAAGCAGGTGCTGTGGCTCGGTGCGGTATCGTGGCGTGCCGGACAGCATCAACACCGCGAGCACCGCGACGAAGACGACCAGACAGACGACGAACACGAGCAGAAACAAGGACAAGGTCATGGCACGGTAGATCGCTTGAAACGGGAAAGGACGGCTGATCGCAAGGCTCTCACATCCAGCCGCACATGTCGCGGGTCCCGATCTGCGTTGACGCTGGTGTGGTGGCAGGGGCGTTCATTGCATATTGTTACATTATGGATGGATGTGAGGCCGCACGACCTCGAGATCGTCGTCGGGGTGACGGCCTGTCCGGCCATCCGCCGCGACACCAGCTCTGACCCCCGTTCTGAACAGAAAGGAATGCAGAGAGGAATGCCGAGAGTAGAGGGACACCGGGCAATAGCATGGCGTGCCGGCCAATATCGCACCATCGCCGGCCATGATCGTCAGATAGTGTTCCGTCCTTGTATTTCCGGAACCGTGTAAACGAGGAGGTGTGATGGCTCTGTTGGTCTCCCTGCTGCTGGCTGTCGCGCTGGGGTGGCTCGCCCAGCGTACCGGTCTTTGCATGGTGCGTGCGGTTCAGGGGATACGCATGTGGCGGCCGGGTCTGTTGCTGACCATCGTCGGCTGCGGCGTCTGGTTCTGGCTTGCCAGCCCCCTGTTCATCCATTTCCCTCTTGGCGAGGTGCTCAGACGTCACGCGATAGGGTGGCCCTTCGCCGTCGGTGGGCTGCTGTTTGGCCTGGCCGCGGCGGTCAATCATGGCTGTTCGATCTCGACCCTTTCCGCCCTGGCGCGGGGGCAGTGGCACATGCTCGCGACCATTCTGGGCTGGGTGCTGGGTTGGTGGATGCTGTATCTGGGCGCCCCTGATATCTCCTACACCCGTCTGGCGACGATCTTCACGCCGGCCTGGTGGCTGGTACTGAGTATCGTCGCAGTCTCGCTGCTGGCGATCTGGCGGCTGTCGCCGGCTCACCGCCGTATCTACGCGGGTGTCATGGTGTTCGGCGCGGTAGGCGGTCTGTTGGGCGTGCTGGAACCACTGTGGTCACCGAGCCAACTGATTCGAGACGTCACCGAGCGTCCTCTGGCGATGGACATGGCCGTCGCCTGGCCTAGCCTCGGACGCGTCCTGATCAGCGTCGCGATCCTGGCGGGAATGCTGGTAGCGGCGCGAGCCCACTTCCGACCGGGCGAGTATCAGGGGTCCCTCGGGCGCTGGATGAAGCATCTGCTGGCCGGAATCTTGATGGGCATCGGCGCCTCGCTTGCGCTGGGTGGCAACGATCTGCAGTTATTGATCGCGTTGCCGGCCGGCTCGCCGGGAGCGGTCGTCGCCCTGGCCTGCATGATCGCCGGCATCTGGATAGGGCTCGCCGTCGAGGAGCGCTGGGAGCGACGCCAGGACCGGGACTAGGCGCGGCCAATGGCGGTCGGCAAGCATCCTGACAGCCGATTGTCAGACTGGCGGTGCGACCAGCGCTTGACGCTCTGCGGCTGGCACTGTCCCTCGAATGTCAGCCGTACAAGGTTCAACTGGCCGACGGCAGCAGCACCTTGAGCGCGGCGATGCGAGCGTTGAGCACCTCGATGGCGACCTCGAGAGCCTCGCGTTTACGCGTTATCTGGCCGATATCACCTTCGTCGAAGGCCTCGTTCAACTCCTGCTGGCGCTGTTCCACCATCTGCTGACCCTCACGTACGCGTGACTCGGCCTGGCTGAGCACGTCTTCGCTGGTGCAGCCGCTTCGGACACCATCCAGGGCGAGTTCCAGTTCATTCACCCGTGCGGTGTCCTCGGCATGACGAGCGAAGGCGAGGTCATGCTCGAGTGCCTGCGCGCGCTGATCGCAGCTATCCCTCGCGCCATCGGCCATGGCAAGTGTGCTCAGCAGCAGCCAGACAGGCGTCAGCAGCAGGGTGTGGCGATAAAAAGGCATACGGCGTCCCCACGACTTTATGATTGTGGCGCCAGCCTAGCGTGCGAAAACCGAGCTTGAACAGGGGCCCATCGAAGGGGGGCGTAGTCTTTAAGTATGAGGCCGATTCAGCGGTAGCGGCATGAATGGCGACATGCCGGGGCTCGCAGTACCCGGGGCGCTGAACAGGCAAGGCCAAAGCACGAGACAGTGCTCGAAAACGACGCTTGATCGCAGGATGAGGGATAGGTCAGGGGAGCGCGCAGCGGGAAGGGAGCGCTGTGAAAGGCAGAGCGAAGCGAACTAAAGGGCGCAGCGAAATAAGGGGCGTAGCGGGTCAGCTTGCTAAGCAAGGATGCAAGAGCACTGTGACCGAGAAAGGGGAGGCCCTGGAGCGGGTGAAGGGAATCGAACCCTCGTCTTAAGCTTGGGAAGCTTCTGCTCTACCATTGAGCTACACCCGCAAGGCGTTTTTGATAGTAATCTCCGTTGGTTACGCCTTGCAAGCAAAAGGCTCGCGCGGCGTGATTTTCGTCAACCGGACGAGCCCGGAGCCACGCCGCAGTCATGTGGCTTGTAGTGGCGACAATGACTGCGGTGCGGTATTGGTGCCTATCACACGCCACGATCAGAGCTTGCGAATCGCCGCCGAGACGTTGTGGGCGCCGTCCAGGATCTCGCGTATCACCAGTTGCGCCTCGCCGACCCGTTGCTGGCTGAGGTCACTGCGGGTGGCCACCTCGGTGATCTTCTGGTTGGCCAGTCGAATGCGTTGGTTGTTGTCGTTGAGCACCTGGGTGATCTGCTCGGCGGCGCGGGTGGAGCCCTGGGACAGTTCGCGAACCTCCTGGGCCACCACCGCAAATCCGCGGCCATGCTCGCCAGCGCGCGCCGCTTCGACCGCCGCATTCAGCGCCAGCAGGTTGGTCTGCTGGGCGATCCGCGAGATGGAGTCGGTTATGTTGTTGATCGCTCGCGTCTGCTCCTCCAGGGCGGCCACGATGGCTTGGGTCGCCTTGATCTCGTCGGCGGCCTGGCGCGACGACTCGACAGCCTCTTCGAGCTGGACCAGACCATTGTCGGCGATGGTCTCGGTCTGCTCCGCGGTGACTCGGGCGGACTCCACGGCACTGCGAGCGGCATCGTCGGCCTCGACAGAGCGGGTGATGTCGGTGGCGAACTTGACGACGCGTGTCACCCGGCCGGTTTCGTCGATCACCGGGTTGTAGGTGGCCTCGAGCCAGACGGTGCGCCCACTGGCGGTTATGCGTCTGAAGCGTCCCTGCTTGAAGGTGTTGGCGGCCAGTTCCTGCCAGAAGTCGGGGTGATCTCGATAGAAGGTATCGTCGCAGAACATCCTGTGATGCCGTCCAAGGATGTCGTCGAGACGATAGCCCATGGTGGTCAGGAAGTTGCCGTTGGCACGCAGTATTTCGCCTTCCGGTGTGAATTCGATCACCGCCATGGACGCGTCGAGGGCGCTGAGCACAGCATCCTGACCGGACGCCGCAAGGCGATCGTCGGTGACGTCATTGGCAATCTTGAGAATGTAGTGAATCTTGCCTCGAGCGGAGCGCACAGGAAGGTAGGTCGCCTCCAGCCATAACGGATTGCCATTGGCGTCGATGCGGCGAAAGGTGCCGGTTTTCGACTGGCCGTCCGCCAGCCCCCGCCAGAATGCCTCGTAGGCGGGGTCCTGATGCACCTCTGGCGGGCAGAACATGCGGTGGTGCTGGCCGCGTATCTGATCGAGCCGATAGCCGACGGTGGCAAGAAAGGCATCACTGGCTTCGCGGATGGTGCCGTCGGGACGAAAGACAATACAGGCGGTGTGGCTATTCAGTGCGCGATACAGGGCGCTTATTCTTCTGGCCGATACCATCAAGTTACCTCGGGAGTGGAAGGTGCTGGGAGCAAGGTCGAAGCAGGTTCTTGTTTTTTCTTTTTAAAATGCCTTTTCCATCCTGGAGCCGGCACTGGAGCCGAACGAGTATCGGCCGATATCGCGCGAGCTTTAGTATCTTGCGCGCATAAATGAGGGAGAGCGCCTGGCCGCGCAGGAAAAGCCTGCGGGTCAAACGATGGAACACGGCGAGTTGGGGGCAGGAAGGCAGCGGCCCGCCACCATTCGGTGCGGGCCTGACGGAAATAGGCACAGGGAAAGGAAAAGGCAAGACCGCTTGGGTTGCGGACAGCAATACCCGGTAGGCCTTTTCGGGTCAGCGTCGACTTGAGTGTCAGAGCGAACCGGCCAATACCAGCGTCAGTCCGTAGGCGGCCACGCCGGCAGCGACCGGCCAGCCCAGCGATCGCGTTCGATACCATACCGCCAGCGTCGCCAGTACCCCCACGCCAGTGGCGCTCCAGCTGGCGATGCTCGGCTGTGCCGGTACCAACGAGACGCCCAGCACGGCGGCGATCATCAAAGGCCCCAGCACCGACAGCCACTGCGGCATCGGTTCGACGCTGTCTTCCGTCTGGCGCTCGGCGAGACGACGGCGCATCCATATCAGGGGCGCCATTCTCATCAGCAGGGTGCCCAGGGTGGTCGCTACCACCGCCATCCACAGCGTAGTGGTCATGATCGACTCCTTGTGACCGGTGAACGTTTGACGATAAAGAAGCACAGTGCGCCGCACAGAGCCGCCAGGGGGATGCCGGCATTGGCCACCCCCAGAACCGCCAGCAGGGCGCCTGCGGCGATAGTCACCAGGGTCGCCAGGCCCCAGCGGAAGCTGGACAGGCGAGGCACCACCAACACGAGAAACAGGGCAGGCAGGGCAAAGGGCATCACCTCGCCCAGCAGCGGCCAGCGTTCCACCACCCATTCGCCCCCCAGTGCACCCACGGCGGTACCGGCGATCCAGGCCAGCCAGGCCAGCAGGGCGGCGCCGGTGTACCAGCCAAGCCGAGCCGCCTCCGGCAGTTGCGGCAGACGCGTCAGCGCCAGGGCGAAGACCTGGTCGGTCAGACCGTGCATCAGTGCAGGCCACCAGCGGCTCGTGCTCATCGAGGCGGCAAGGTTCGGGGCGTAGACCACGTGACGAACATTGATCAACAGGGTCATGGCGACCACCAGCCATAGAGGAGCGCCACCTGCCACCATGCCGACGAACACGAACTGGGAGGCGCCGGCATAGATCAGGGTAGAGATGGCGACGGCTTCCCAGGCACTGAAGCCCGCCTGGACGGCTACCAGGCCAAAGGAGATGGCGATGGGGATATAGCCGCCGAGCAGCGGGATCGCCTCGCGGACGCCGGTCACCCAGGGGCTGGCACGCAAAGGAGTCGTCGTGGTGGTCATCGAGAGGTTTCCGGTGGATGGTAGACGATGGTCAGGGTGGCGGAAGTGGCCTGGTTGTCGGACGCGTAGAGGTGTGGACGATCCGCCGCGAAGGTGATGCTCTGGCCGGGACCCAGGGTGTGGCTCTCGTGCTCGGGGCCGGTGGTCAACCGGCCGGAGATCACCGTGACGGTCTCGTGCACGCCGGCGGGGTGCGCTTCGCTGAGCCGATAGACGTCAGGGTCCAGGCGCATCCAGTAGACGTCGACGGCCGGTTGGCTATCGCCCTGATCGATCAACTGGACCTGCACGCCCTGGTCATCCAGCGCCGTGGTCACTGGCTTTATCAGGGTGCCGAAAGGCACCTCGAGACAGCTCGCCAGGCGCCACAGGGTGTCCAGGGTAGGGTTGCCGTTGCCCTGCTCCAGCCGAGACAGATTCGACTTGGCGACGCCGGCGTCGCTGGCCAGGCGGGATAGCGACCAGCCACGCAATTGGCGCAGATGCTGAAGATGCCGGCCGAGTGCTTCGGCATGCAGCGTGTCGTCGCTTGAGAAGCTAGCTTGGGAGAAGGGCTCGATCATGAGGGCACTGTTCGGTTGAGCTGTTGTTCCATTTATCGAACGTTCTGTAAAAGGAACATAGGACGAATGTTGCGATGGCGTCAAGCCTGAGCTCGCACTGGGGCGGGAGAAGACTCATGCGCTGTATCCGTCATGGACCAAACCGAATAGGGCGTGATTACGTCGTCGGTGACGTGCACGGCCAGTACGCCCAGTTGATGGAAGCGCTGGAGAGGGTCGACTTCGATGTCGCCCGGGACCGGCTGTTCTGCGTCGGTGATCTGGTCGACAGGGGGGAGGCATCGCTCGCCTGTCTGGCGCTGGCGCTTGAGCCCTGGTGCTTTGCGGTGAAGGGCAATCACGAACAGATGGCGATCACCGCTCTGGCCGAAGGCGGAGGAATGGCCTGGGATCTGTGGCAGCGCAATGGCGGCAACTGGGTCTTTCTCGATGGCGTCGAGGAGGCCCGTAGCACCATGAACGCCGCCCGCCCGCATCTTCCGCTGGCTCGGGAAATCGTCGCGGGACATCGTCGCCTGGGCGTGGTGCACGCCGATCCACCCGACGACTGGGGCCAGATCGAGCAGACCTCGTCCGAGCACCTGCTATGGTCGCGGCGTAGATTCCGACGTGACAGCGGCGGCAGCCTGGACTCGACCCGCGTCGAGGGCGTCGATGCGGTGGTGGTGGGGCACACCATCGTCGAGGCACCGCTGTGGCTTGGCAATGTGCTACATCTGGATACCGGTGCCTGTGCCGGCGGGCGCCTCACCCTGGCCGCTGTCGACGACATCCTTGATGCCATTCCCTGAACGACCTGGCCGGCGGTGCCCGTTGATGGCCGTCGAGTAGTGGCAGCGTCGAGCTCTTGCCACAGACCTTGGAACCGACGCAGAACGCTGTGGTCAGTAGGGCGCTTCTCTCACCGCTGTGCACCGTCGAGCCCAGGAGAGGAAAAAAAATTTTCGATGAAAGGAGAACTTTTCTGGTGACGACTGTCATATGTGGTACAGACAGCATGCGCGATGGCAGTCGTTAGCAGTGTTGATCTGGTTTGCTAAATCGATCGTTGCGCCTCATGGCTTCCATGGGGCGTTTTTTTTGCTTTGGCGAAGGTGCTCTCCCTCTCTTCCTTACCTGTGAGCCCGGGGCATATCAGGCATGCTCCATGAACGCCCTTACGGTTTGCACAAGTGCCTGGGGCATCTGGAGGATCGGGGAGGCCGATGCAAGGCGGTGGGCGTCTACAGAAGGTGTTACGCAACAGGAGGGGTCAGGCGCTTCGTTGATGGCGTCGCATGGTGAGCACGGCGGTAAGCACGTCGCGGCGGGTGACGATACCCACCAGTCGGCCCTGTTCGGTGACGGGATACACCTTGGGTTTTGCTCCCAGCATTTCCTGGGCCAGATCGACGATGCTCTTGGTGGGAGACACCGACAGCACTTCGTTACGCATCATTTCATGGACCAGCGGTGCCTCGTGATCCAGATAGAGGCTCTCGATCACCTTGCCCAGCACGTCCTGCTCGGAGATGAAGCCGATCAGGTGATCGCCGTTGTCCACCACCGGGGCCCCTGGCAATCGGTGCAGAGCGAGACCTTCCGCCAGGGTGGAAATTGAGGTCTTGCCGCTGACGCGGTAGCAGTCCTTGGACATGATGTCCCGGACGATCGATGGAGGTGCCTTGTGTGGCATAACCGCTCTCCTTTGAAGCGGCCCGGCGCCATGCGTCGGGCCCTTGACCGTCAAGCGCCTGGACCGCACTCCAGGCAGCGTTCGGTGATCGCCGGACCCCTGCGCAGATGCACGTTGAGGTCCCTCAGTGCTGTTCTCAGGCCTTCTTCGACCACCGGGTGGTAGAAGGGCATTTCCAGCAGGCGATCCACGGTCAATCGTTGGTCGATGGACCAGGCCAACAGGTGGCCCAGGTGTTCCGCCCTTGGGCCGAACATTTCCGCGCCGAGAAGAATTCCCGAGCCGTGCTCAGCGTAAAGCCTCAGCATGCCTCGGTTCTGCCGCATCACCGTGGACCGTCCCTGATCCTCGAACGAGACCTCACCGATGGCCACGTTGGTCAGTTGTTCATCCCGACGCTTGAGTTCAGCGTAGCCTACTCCAGCGCTTGCCATCTGCGGATCGGTAAACACCACCGCCAACGGAGTACGCCTGCGACCGGCGCGAATATCCGGGTAGCGTCCGGCGTTTTCGCCTGCGATGCGTCCCTCGTCGGACGCCTCGTGCAGCAGGGGAAGATCCTGGTTGGCATCACCGGCGATAAAGATCGGTGCGGGCGAACCGTCATCGAAGCGACACTGCATGGTCAGCCGGTCGAACACCGGCACACCGCGGTCGTTGAGTTCCAGCCCGGTCTTCGGCAGGTCCAGCTTGTCCACGTTGGGCCGACGTCCGGTGGCCGCCAGCAGGTAGTCGAAGCGCTCGGTCTTCTCGGTGTTGCTGTCGCGACAGTGGAAGGTCACCACCACCTGATCGCCGTCCCGGTCGACCTTCTTGACGGTGGCGTCGGGGTCCAGCGGAAACCCTGTGTTGAACTCCTTGTCGGCGAGCGCCTTGAGATCGGGGGCGCCGAGAGGACCGATGGCGCCGCCGACGCCGAACATGCGCACTCGCACGCCCAGGTGGTGCAGCGCCTGACCGAGTTCGAGGCCGATGACGCCGGGCCCGAATACCACCACCGACTCGGGCAGGTCATCCCATTCGAACAGGTCGTCGTTGATGATCAGGCGATCCCCGGCGGCATTGAGAAAGTCGGGCCAGGAGGGGCGGGAGCCGGTGGCGATGACGATGCGCTTGGCCTTGATACGCGTATGGTCGCCCACCACCAGGGTGTTGGCGTCTTCGAAGCGAGCGGCACCGACGATGCGGTCGTCTTCCTCGATACGGGCCATCGAACTCAGTACGCTGCCGACGAAACGATCCCGCTCCCGCTTAAGGCGCGCCATCACAGCGGGGCCGTCGACGCTGACGCCGCTGACCTTGACCCCGAAGCCCTCGGAGTCACGTGCCTGCTGGGCCACGTCGGCGGCGGAAATCAGCAGCTTGGACGGCATGCAGCCGACCCGTGCGCAGGTGGTGCCGTAGGCGCCGGATTCGATCAGCACCAGCTTGTCGGTATGTTGTCGCGCCGCGTGCCAGGCACCAAGGCCGGCGCTTCCTGCTCCGATAATGGCGATCTCGACCTGTCTTTCCTGCATGATGTCTCTCCTGGGAGCTGAACATGGCGCTGTGGGGAACCCGTGGGGGTGACCTCTATCAAAACAGTAGGACAGTTGAGGCGGGTTTCTCTATCAATCAGGCGTTGCTGTTACATCAAAGCCTGTATTGGCACACTGAAATGGGCCATCGGAGATACCGGTGGCGTCATTCGACCCTGGAGGTAAGTTCTCTGATGGACGCGCGAGAGTATCTGGCCCGCAAGGGGCTCGACGGTGAGCGAGACAAGGAAAGGCCCAACACCCTCGAGGAAAAGGCCTGGGACCGAGCGCGGGAGTCCCACGACCATCGTCCCAGGGCCGGGACACCCCATGACTGGGAAGACTGGGAGCGTTACCACGATGTCCTCGCCGAAGGCGCGGAAAGCCTGGAGCAGAAGATTGACGCCGAGGCCCATCGCCAGGCCCAGGAGCAGGCAGCGCGTGATGCGCAGCCGCAGCGTGCGCAGGCTGGGGCGATGGATAGCCCTTCAAATAGCCCGGCAGATAGCCCGGCGGTGGAGCACTTCACCCCACCGTCTGCGCCCGAGCAGAAGGAAGGCACCGATGCGCATGCGTCCAGCACCAGTGACGAGGCCGTGACATCCTCGCCCCAGGTGGCGTCGGCGTTGATGGCGTCGCCAGCGGCCCGGCTCGCCTTGATGGTGCTGGTGCTGCTGATGCCCCCGCTGGCGGTGGCGGTAGCCGAAGGTGGTTCGCGCCGGATCGCGATTGCGTTCCTGCTGACCCTGCTGGGCTGGCTGCCTGGGGTGGCGTACGGGGCCTGGTGGTTGAAGCAGGTCAATCATTGAGACGAGCAGGACTGCCTACTCTGTCTCTTGCACGCGCGCCTGACGCAGCTTTGGATGAGATCAGCGAGGCTCAGAGGGGGGCAAGCGTTGGGCCGAGGAGGGTGTTCGCGTATACTGCCGTAAACCTTTTTGACTAGTGGGAGTTTACGGTGGGCTATCTGGTGGTGGTCACCGCCCTGTGGGCGTTCTCGTTTTCGCTGATTGGCGTCTATCTGGCCGGTCAGGTGGACAGCTATTTCGCGGTGATGATGCGGGTGGGGCTGGCGGCACTGGTGTTCCTGCCGTTGTTGAAGCCCGGCCTGCTCGATCTGCGCCACAAGCTCGCGCTGATGGCACTTGGTGCCGTCCAGCTTGGCATCATGTACATCTTCTTCTACCAGTCCTTCGTGCTCCTGTCGGTGCCGGAGGTGCTGCTGTTCACCATCTTCACGCCGCTGTACATCGCCATTCTGGATGACCTGGCGTTTGGTCGTTTCACGCCCTTCCATCTGGTCACTGCAGGGCTTGCGGTTATCGGCGCGGCGGTCATTCGCTACAAGGGCGTCAACGACGACTTCTGGCTGGGATTCCTGGTGGTGCAGGGGGCCAATCTCTGCTTTGCCATGGGGCAGGTCGGCTATCGGCGCCTGTCGGCGGCACTGCCCCCCTCGTTGCCTCGCCACCATGTGTTCGCCTGGTTCTACCTGGGTGCGGCCTGCATCGCGCTGCCGGCCTTCGCGCTGTTGGGAAGCACCTCGGGGCTGCCGACGACACCCCTGCAGTGGGGGGTGCTGCTGTGGCTGGGACTGGTCGCCTCGGGGCTCGGCTACTTCCTGTGGAACCTGGGCGCCGTGCGGGTGGATGCAGGGGCCCTGGCGATCATGAACAACATGCTGATTCCTGCTGGCCTTGCGGTGAACCTGGTGATCTGGAACCGCGAGGCTGATCTGCTACGTCTGGCCATGGGAGGCGCCATCATCGCCGGTTCGCTGTGGCTCAACGCCTGGTGGCAGCGGCGTCAGAGGACGGTGCCGGTCTAATTCATCGTCAGTCTGGGTGATCATCGATCTGGGCCAGCAGTTGGCCTGAGGCGCCGGGCGCGGTTTGCTCCGCCAGGCCCCCCTCGCCATAATGAGCGGTCGCCAAGGGAAGGATGCGTGGATGCAATCGTTCAAGAACATCGGACTGATCGGGCGCCTGGGCAGCGCCAAGGTGGTCGAGACCCTCAAGCGGCTGATTCGTTTTCTGGATGACGCCGGCTACCACGTGATCGTGGAAGACCGTACCGCCTCGGCGTTGCTGGAACGTGGCCACGCCGAGGCCAGTCGCCGCATGCTCGGCGAACTGTGTGATCTGGTGATCGTGGTCGGGGGAGACGGCAGCCTGCTGGGCGCGGCCCGCACCCTGTGTCGCAGCGGAACCCTGGTGCTGGGGGTCAATCGCGGACGGCTGGGCTTCTTGACCGATATCTCGCCGGATGAGCTCGAGGCCCGTGTCGGTGAGGTGCTGGCGGGACAGTACGAGGTCGAACAGCGCTTTCTGCTCGACGCCGAGCTCTACCGCGGGGATTCCCTGGTGGGCAGCGGCGATGCCCTCAATGAAGTGGTACTGCACCCGGGCAAGGCGGTGCGGATGATCGAGTTCGAACTGTTCATCGATGGCCAGTTCGTCTACAGCCAGCGCAGCGATGGCCTGATCATCGCCACGCCGACCGGTTCCACCGCCTACGCCATGTCCGGCGGTGGCCCGATCATGCATCCGAAGCTCGACGTGGTGACGCTGGTACCGATGTTCCCGCACACCCTGTCGAGCCGGCCCATCGTGATCGACGCCGGCTGCGAGATACGCTGTCATATCGGTGAGACCAACCAGACCTATCCCCACATCAGCTGTGACGGCCAGACCCGTGCCGTGGCCAAGCCCGATGATGTTCTGGTGATCCGGCGCAAGCCCCAGAACGTTCAACTGGTGCACCCTCTGGGTCACAACTTCTATGACGTCCTGCGCAGCAAGCTGGGCTGGAGCAACAGGCTGGGAGATTGACGTGAGCAGGCGACTGGACGGCTACGACCTGATCGGTGACGTTCATGGCTGCGGCGCCACCCTGGCGGCGCTGCTGGAACGGCTGGGGTATCACCTGCGTGGCGGTGTCTATCGTCATCCCCAGCGCAAGGCGATCTTCCTCGGGGACCTGATCGACCGTGGCCCGCGTATCCGCCTGGCGGTCTCCATCGCCAGACGCATGGTGGAAGAGGGCGAGGCCTATATCGTGCTGGGCAATCACGAGATCAATGCCCTGACGTACACCCAGAAGGCCCCGCCTGAGCACGGCAGGGAATGGCTACGCCCGCATACACCGCGTCACAACCGCATCATTCGTGAAACCCTCGAGCAGTACCATGACCACCCCCAGGAGTGGGATGATGCCCTGGCGTGGTTTCGCCAGATCCCCCTGTGTCTCGAGATCGACGGCATCCGGGTGGTCCACGCCTGCTGGGACGACCGCCTGATCGAATCCTTCAGGCAGCTCCGGCCCGACGGCTGTCTGGACCACGACTTCCTGCTCCAGGCCTCGAGCCCGGGTACCGAAGAGTCGAGGATCCTCGAGCGCCTGACCCGCGGCGGTTCCATCGACCTGCCCGGGGACACGGTTATCCATTCCGGAGACGGTTTCACTCGACGAAGCTTTCGGACCCACTTCTGGGCACGAGACCCTCGCACCTGGGGTGACGTGGTGTTCCAGCCGGACAATCTACCGGGAGACCTCGAGGACCGGCCGTTGAGCGACAGCGAGCGGGCCAGCCTCAGCTACTATGGCCCCGACCAGCCTCCGCTGTTCATCGGCCACTATTGGTGCGAAGGCGTCCCGGCCTTGCCGGCACCGAATATTGCCTGTCTCGACTACAGCGCGGTGAAGTTCGGTCGACTGGTGGCCTATCGCTACAGCTTTGAATCCCGCCTCGACGCCAACCACTTTGTATGGGTGCCGGTGCCCAGGGACGTGCGTGCGAGGCCCTTGCCCCGAGAGATCGTCTTCGATTGATACAAAACGTTACATTAAAGTCGAGCACCCGACTGAACCCTTTATCAAAAGCGGCGTCTGAGTAGGTGTTCCCTTGAATGATCCCTTGCTCTTGTCCGGCGGCCCCCTCCGCCGGACTTTTTCTGTGTGGATGAAAAAGACATCCTGCCATGCCCGGCTTGCCGTCGGGCCTTTCGCCCATCTGCGCCGCGTGTGACCGCTGCCCCTACCGGCCAACGTCATTTCAGGCCATCATCTCTGGGCCGCCACCCTTTTTCGCGCTGGAGACGCCATGTTCCGGGTCATGCTGATCCCCCACGATATCGATACTCGCGAGCTGCGACAGGCGCTCTGGTCGCACCGCATCGGACACCGTATCACCGACGAGGACGACGGCCAGGTACTGTGGCTGATGGACCCGAAACAGCAGGACGCTCTGGCCGAGGTGATCACTCGCTGGCAGCGTGGAGAGGCGATACCCGCGCCGAGTGCCTCGAAGCCGAGACCGGCACGTCACTGGTGGCCGCTGCTGCGCCAGCATCCGGTCACCTTGTCGGTGCTCGGGCTGTGTCTGCTGGTGTTTGGTGCCATCGCTGTGTGGGGAGACATGGTGCTGGCGTGGCTGGCGATCGTGCCTGTGGGCATCCGTGGCGGGGCGCTGGCCGTCGGCAGTATCCCCGATGCGCTGGCGGCGGGGCAGGTATGGCGCCCGCTGTCGCCGATCTTCCTGCATTTCGGCTGGATGCACCTGATCTTCAACATGATGTGGTTGTGGTATTTCGGCCGTCAGGTGGAGACCCTGCATGGCCCATTGCGCATGCTGACGCTGGTGGTGGCGGCGGGGCTTGCCGGCAACCTGGCCCAGTACGCCACCGGCACGGTGCTGTTCGGTGGCATGTCGGGCGTCGACTTTGCGTTGCTTGGCTACGTCTGGTTGATGTCCCGTCGGGCGCCGGCCAGCGGCTTCTTCGTGCCGCAGATGCTGGTGCTGTTCATGCTCGGCTGGATGGTCTTCACCATGACCGACGTCGCCGGGCTGGTGGGCTTTGGCAATGTGGCCAACGAGGCGCACCTGGGCGGTCTGCTCGTGGGGCTGGTGCTGGGCTGGTATCATTCCCGCAAATCACGTCTTCACTAGAGCGATGCCATGAGCGACATGACCTTCGAGCGAATGATTTCCCAGATGACGCCGTCGATCTACCAGAGCCTCAAGCAGGCGGTGTCGCTGCGCAAGTGGCCGGACGGGCGAATGCTGACGGCCGAGCAGATCGAGCTGTGCATGGAAGCCGTGATGCGCTACGAGCACGACAACAATGTGCCCGAGGAGAGCCGCATCGGCTACCTGGAGCAACGCACCTGCGGCGCTGGGCCCGGTGGGCCATCGAGCAGTGCCGGGGTTTCCGAAGACATGGCGGGGCTCGCCCGGGATGCCAGTCGTGACTGAAGTACTTGCCCACGGATGTCTGTCCAAGATGGGGGTCGAACCCGACTCCCCCGCGCGCTACACCCTCAAGGCCGGCGAGAACCGTCTGCCGCTCAACGACTACCTGGGCCGCACCCTACGTCTCGAGTGGAGCGGGGCGATCGCCTGTACCCACTGTGGGCGTGCGACCAAGAAGAGCTTCGGGCAAGGCCACTGCTATCCCTGCTTCAAGCGCCTGGCCCAGTGCGACAGCTGCATCATGAAGCCCGAGCTGTGCCACTTTTTCGAGGGGACCTGTCGCGAGCCCGAGTGGGGCGAGCGGTTCTGCTTCCAGCCCCACGTCGTCTACCTGTCCAACGCTTCCGGGCTCAAGGTCGGGATCACCCGCAATACCCAGATGCCGACGCGCTGGCTCGATCAGGGCGCGATCCAGGCGTTGCCGATCCTCGAGGTGGACAGTCGTCAGCAGTCTGGCTTCGTCGAGGTGCTGTTCAAGAATGAGGTGTCGGATCGCACCAACTGGCGGGCGATGCTCAAGGGCCAGGTCGAGGAGCTGGATCTGGCCGCAGAGCGCGACCGTCTGCTGGAAAGGCTGTCGGCGGGGCTGGGCGATCTACGCGAGCGCTTCGGCGCCGATGCTATCCGTCCCCTGGACGGCAGCCCACGTCGCTTCGACTACCCGGTACTCGAGTACCCCACCAAGGTCACGTCTCACAACCTCGACAAGAATCCGCGAGTCGAGGGCACCCTGATGGGGATCAAGGGCCAGTACCTGATCTTCGATACCGGAGTGATCAATCTTCGCAAGTACACCGGCTACGAGATGTCGCTGGCGGCTTGATCACCGGCAGCGACAGGCGCTGTCAGCGACCCAGGGAGCACTGTCATGTACGTGCTGCATATCGCCAATCGACAGACGTCGTCGTGGTCGCTGAGGGCCTGGCTGACCTTGCGCCAGCTCGAGATTCCCTTCGAGCTGGCCTTTCACCCCTTCGATGAGCAGGGCAACAGTCACGCCGACTTTCGTCGGTTTTCGCCCTCGGGGCGAGTGCCCTGTCTGCATCATGACGAACGGGTGGTGTGGGACTCGCTGGCCATCATCGAATACCTGGCCGAGCGTCATTCCGAGATCTGGCCTGAGCATGTGGACGCCAGATGCTGGGCCAGAAGTGCCTGTGCCGAGATGCATTCAGGTTTTAGCGCGCTCAGGCAGCAGTGTGCGATGCACTGCGCGCTGCGCGTACGCTTGAACGAAAAGACGCCCGAGTTGCTGGATGACCTGCATCGGCTGAACGAACTGTTTGAAGACGGCTTGACGCGCTTTGGTGGACCTTACCTGTGCGGCGAGCGTTTTACCGCCGCAGACGCCTTTTTCGCCCCCATCGCCTTCAGGATGCGAACCTACGACCTGCCCATGGGTGGCCCATCACGCGACTACCTCGAGCGACTCCTCGCCTTGCCCGCCATGCGCCAATGGCAAAGCGAGGCGGTTTGCGAGCCGTTCCGTGAGTTGCCTCTCGAGGCGCAGATCCTCGCCAGCGGCACTGTGCTCAAGGACTTGCACTGAAGGATCTGTGTTAGGGCATCTGACTATCTGTCAGAGCATAGGATGCCCGATTCCGCTGTCGCAGAACCGGGCCGACCAGCCGCCTTTCAATCGCGTCCGTTGTTTCAACCTTCTGCACTGGTCTCGTTGGCCTGTGGTGGCGGCGGCATCAGATGCTTGGGCAGGTTCTGCCGCCTGGCATCGGTCCTTGGGCCGTAGTGGGTCGATAGGTAGTCGAGGATGGTGGCTTCCATTTCGGGATTGAACTGCCACAGGCCCTGGGTCTCCTGCATCCAGTCGATCAGGTAGGCCCAGTGCTCGCGTGACCCCCTGTTCTGGGTGACCAGGGCGGCGGAGTGGCAGACGGTGCAGTTGCCCTTGACCGTCTGCCAGCCCTCGGCCATCACGAACCCGCTGTCCGGGTCGGTCTCGAGGGGGGCATCTGTGGCTTGCCCAGAGGCCTCGCCTGTCGATTGAGCCAGGCCAAAGGGGCTGAACAGCACCGCGCCGAGCAGCAGGCCAGTCATCAAGAGCGGGCGGGTCGACGACCAGGCCCTATGCCTTCTGGTGGTACGAATTCCCATGCCAGTCTCCTCCCTCAGCCGACCTGAACCGCGATGCGGTGACAGGCGTTGTTGAGGTAGCCCTTGGGGTTCCAGCCGGGCACCACCATGGGCTGGGACTGGCCGTTTTCATCCACCGCCCGGGCCCACACCTCGTAATAGCCTGGCTCGGGGAACTCGACCTGGGTGGTAAAGCGCTGCCAGGCGAGGCGATTGGGTGCGTCGTTGAGGCTGGCCTTCTGCCAGGTGGCACCGAAGTCGATTGAGGTGTGTACCTCGGATACCGACAGATCCCCCGCCCAGGCGTGGCCGCGCACCTCCATCGGCTGGCCCTGGGCGTGCTCGATCCCTGATCGCGGGTAGGTGATCAGGGACTTCACCGGCATCGACTGGATGGTGACGAAGTCTTCCTTGGCCACCTCAGTGCCCGGTGCCACCGGGTTCGCCGGCACGCTGTAGGAGGGAGGCGCCATCTTGGCTCCATCGTGCTTCTGGTTGCGCACGACGATCTGCTTGAGCCACTTGCCCGATACCGAACCCGGCCAGCCGCCGCACACCAGGCGCAGCGGGTAGCCGTTCTGGTAGGGAATGTCCTCGCCGTTCATCGCCCAGGCGATCAGCGACTCGTCCTCCAGGGCCTTTTCCATCGGCACACCGCGAGAGATCGCTTCCTTGTCGGCGGCGCCGCTGGCATGGCGATCGGCGCCGTAGTAACCGATATAGACGGCGTCGTCGGCGATGCCACAGGCCTCCAGCACATCGCGAAGTCGTACCCCGGTAAAGGTCGGGCAAGCCACCGCACCGGTGGTCCACTGGTTGCCGCTGGCGGCGGGGACGTACTCGCTGCGACCATTGCCGCCGCACTCTACCTGAAGCTGGTAGGTGTGCTCGGAGAAGCGCTCCTTCAGCTCGGCGATGGTGAAGGTGGTGGGGTTCTGGCACGACTCGCCGGTGATTTCCAGCGTCCAGGTGGCGGGATCGATCACGGCTCGCTCCGGGGGCAGGCCGTTGTTGCGCACGAACATGTAGCGCGCCGGGGTAATGTCATCGTCGAGCAGATGGGCCGGTGTCTCGGCGTTGATCGGACGGTCGTTGAGGACCCTCAGCCCCTCCTTGCCCTCGATCTCGAAGGCTTCGTCGCTCTGGGCCAGGGCTGCAGGAATCAGGCCTCCCGGCATGAAGCGTGCGAAGGGAATGCTGGCGCCGAGTACCGCGCTCATGGCCAGCAGGCTGGAGCCGGTGAGAAATCCACGACGGCTGACGGGATCCACCTGCCGCCCCCACAGCTTGCGATCGGCGTCCACGGGATCCTTGGCGTAGAGGGCGTGCAGGCCCTTGGTCTGGCGGCGCATGCAGAACTCCTTATATTTTAATTGTAGGTCGTTATTCCAGAGGATCCTTGTAGCGTAGGTGGTGGCACCGGCGGCAGCCAGGGACAGTTGGAAGGCGGCAATGGGACCAGCGCTGGCGCATAGCGGCCTGGAGGCGGTGGCGACTCGCTAAAATAACGATCCCTGACGATGGGGCGCCCTGAAGCTCTCGGTATCAAACTCACTATCAAGGCCGCTATCAAGGCCACTATCACTACGTCGTGACAGGCCCAGGCGACGGCAGGCCTTGCGGAAGCGTTGGTCGAGCAGTTCGGCGAAGACGCCCTGGCCGCGCATGCGGTGGCCGAAGCGACTGTCGCAGTCCTGGCCGTTGCGACACTGGCGAATCAGGCTCATGACCTTGCCGGCGCGCTCAGGATAGTGGGCCTCGAGCCAGGCCTCGAACAGCGGCGCGACCTCTCGTGGTAGGCGCAGCAGCATCCAGCCGGCGGTGCTGGCGCCAGCGTCCCTGGCGGCCTGAAGCAGGCGCTCGAGTTCATGGTCGGTAAGCCCGGGAATCACCGGCGAGACCAGGGTGCCCACCGGCACACCGGCATCGGCAAGCTCGCCGATGACCCTGAGTCGGGCCCGGGGTGAGGCGGTGCGCGGCTCCAGCTGACGCTTGAGTTCGGTGTCAAGGCTGGTGAGGCTGACCATCACCCGCACCAGGCAGCGGCTTGCCAGTTCGCTCAACAGGTCCTTATCACGCAGGATCAGCGCGCTCTTGGTTACCAGGGTGACCGGATGACGCCACTCCAGCAGCCGTTCGAGCAGTGCCCTGGTGGTTCGGTGTTCGGCCTCGATGGGCTGGTAGGCGTCGGTGTTGCCGGACAGGTTGATCGGGCGGCAGACGTAGCCGGGCTTGCACAATTCCTCGGTGAGGCGTTCCACCAGGCCGGTGCGGGCGATCAGGCGGGTCTCGAAGTCGAGACCGGGTGACAGGTCCCAGTAGGCATGACTGGGCCGCGCGTAGCAGTAGATGCAGCCATGTTCGCAGCCACGGTAGGGGTTGATCGAGCGATCGAAGGGCAGGTCTGGCGAGCGGTTCCACGACAGCGCGCTCCTGGCGCTCTCGGTGGAGGTGACGGTGGCGATGCGATCAGGCGTTGCCTCTTGCCACCAGCCGTCGTCCACCTGTTCGCTGCGTGAGGGAGCAAAACGATTGGCGGGATCATAGGTCGCGCCGCGGCTCTTCAAGGGGCCTGTAGCGCTTCTTTGCTGGCCGTCGTCGTGATAGTGATCCATGCCGGCAAGGCTAGTCGAATACTGTCTATATATCCAGTGATGTGATATCTCGAACGAACGCGGAGCAGAGCTAGGGGCTGAATAAGGAGATAAACGGGGGCTGAACAAGAGCCGAACGGGGAGCACAACGGCAAGAGGCCGCCCAAGGGCGGCCTCCTGTCGACTTGCCGGGGGAAGCGTTACTGCTTCGGCGTAAAGGAGCCGGCTTCCTGACGCTGGGGATATTCCTCGAAGGTGGCCATGAAGTCCGCCACGATCTTGCCTACCGGGCCGAAGGCGTACATGCGACGCAGCTGCCAGTCGTCGTAGTAGGAAGAGTCTTCCGGCGCCATCTCGAACGGATCGGCACGCAGGTCGATCAGAAGCGGTGCCTTGAGCGGCGTCTGCTGGCGGCGCCACGCATCCATGCCCTCGTGCTCCTGGATGCTGAAGTGTGCCTTGTACTGGCCGAAGCGCACGGCACCCAGGGAACCATCATCGACGAAGGCGAAGAAGGTGTCGCGTGGCCACTCGCCGGCATCTTCCTCACCGGTCAGGTGGGGCAGCATGTTGTAGCCATCCAGGTGCACGTTGAAGTCCTTGTCACCGGCGGTGTAACCGTCAAGCAGCTGCTCCTTGATGTCCGGAATGCCAGCGGCGGCGACGAGGGTCGGGAACATGTCCTCAAGTGAAAGGATCTCGTTGGACACCTGGCCTGGCTCGATCTGCCCCGGCCACTTCATCATGAACGGCACGCGGATGCCGCCTTCCCAGGTAGTGGCCTTCTCGCCACGGAAGGGCGAGGTGCCGCCATCCGGCCAGGTGAACTTCTCGGCACCGTTGTCGGTGGTGTAGATGACGATGGTGTTCTCGTCGGCACCCAGTTCCTCGAGCTTGTCGAGCAGTTGGCCCACCAGGGCGTCGTGCTCGGTCATGCCATCGGCGTAGACGCCAAGTCCGGTGCGGCCTTCACTCTCTTCCTTGAGGTGGGTGAAGATGTGCATGCGGGTGGTGTTGTACCAAACGAACCAGGGTGTATCGGAGGCTTCTTGGCGCTCGATGAAGTCCTCGGTGGCGGCCAGGAATTCCTCGTCGATGGTCTCCATGCGCTGTTGGGTCAGCGGGCCGGTGTCCTCGATCTGGCCATCGGCGGAAGAGCGAATGACACCGCGGGGGCCGAACTGTTCACGGAAACCAGGATCGGTGGGATAGTCGGGATTTTCCGGCTCTTCCTCGGCGTTCAGGTGGTAGAGGTTGCCGAAGAATTCGTCGAAGCCGTGATTGGTCGGCAGGTACTCGTCGCGATCGCCGAGGTGGTTCTTGCCGAACTGACCGGTGGCGTAGCCCATCGGCTTGAGGATCTCGGCGATGGTCGGATCTTCCGGCTGCAGGCCGAGCGGGTCGCCGGGCATGCCGATCTTGAGAAGACCGGTACGCTTGGGTGACTGACCGGTGATGAAGGCAGAGCGACCGGCGGTACAACTCTGCTGGCCGTAGGCGTCGGTGAAGCGGATGCCTTCTTCGGCGATGCTGTCGATGTTGGGCGTGGTGTAGCCCATCATGCCGCTGTTGTAGGCGCTGGTGTTAAACCAGCCGATGTCATCGCCCATGATGACCAGGATGTTGGGCTTGTCTGATGACGCCTCGGAAGAGGTTTCTTCTTCGGTCGCGGACGCTGGTTGAATGCTGGCTGCCAGGCCGACCGCAGCAATCGATGCCGCCACGATGCCCTTCCAGGGCGAAGGTATTGCCGACGAATACACTTTCATGATCGTTCCCTTAAATTAAATGATGTCAATGACATGGCATTGATACAGCGGAGTGATGTGTTGGCCTGCTCTCCTTGCTGGTCGACTTACTACTTGCTGGTCAGGTCCTGACAGCCGGCGCGTAAAGGCCGGCGGCATCGTTGTATTTCCTCCGATCCCCGCCCGCTGGGCTGGAACCAGGGGGAGGGAAGGCTGAGTCTGCTGGCTCAGCTAAAAGTGTGCCTTGATGGGCGTGCAAGACAGCATAGTAAACGATCATTGCTTGTGCATGACCAACTTCCTCGAGCCTGCCTAAATGGCGGTCTCATTTGCTTTGCCATCGTCGACTCGACCGTCAGGGTGCCAGTGACCTCGCCCTCTGTGTCGTTGGTCGTCGCCCTCAGTGTCATTGGTCGTGGCCCTTGGCACCTTCTCCCTTGGCTGAGTTTGAACCGCTGTTTCTGCCTGGACCCTCCCTCGGGTGGGGCGGACCTCTGAGGACACAAGAGGGAGCAAAAGCTTGCTCCACGACAAATAGGCCCCTCTCATGCCTGAATGTTTGTCCAGTAGTCTAAGGGCGGACACCTGGCGTAGCCGCACCGAGAGTCACCAGGAGGGTGTCCTTCGAGGGCGAAGGAGAGCGAAGGCAGATGAATATAGGCTTGAACGCAGTGGAAACAATGGCGCTGGCGCTGGTCCTGCTGATGGTGGGCATTCAGCTTCGGCGCCGGGTGGAGTGGCTCGAGCGCATGTGCGTACCGACGCCGGTGGTCGGGGGCATCGGCTTCGCCGTGCTGGTATGGCTGCTGCGATCGATGGACGTGCTGACGCTGGATCTGGACACCAGCGTTCAGGATCCGATGATGATCGCCTTCTTCGCCACGGTAGGGCTCGGTGGCAGTCTCTCGGTGCTGGCCAGGGGCGGGCGTTCGCTGGTGATCTTCCTGTTGACCTGCTGGGCCCTGGTACTGGTGCAGAATGGTATCGGTATCGGCGTCGCCTCGATGATCGGGCTCGACCCCCTGATCGGCCTGATGGCGGGCGGGCCTTCGCTGGAAGGCGGCTTTGGCGGTGCGGCGGCCTTCGGGCCAGAGGCGGAAGCGCTCGGTGCCGACGGCGCCCTGACCGCCGCCATGACGGCGGCCACCTACGGTGTCATCACCGGTAGTCTGCTGGGCGCGCCTCTCGCCCGCTGGTTGATCGAGAGGTTCAAGCTTCGCATCGAGGCTGAGGAAGTCGGTGGGCTTGCCGATCTGCACGAGGAGCACCTGAGCGAAGATGATCAGACACTGACCCCGCATCGGGTACTGAAGGCCATGGCGGTAGTGGTACCGGTGATGGTCATCGGCCTGGCCTGCCGCGAATTCATGAAAGAGAAACTCGGCATCGTGCTGCCAAGCTACGTCGGGGCCATGTTCGTGGCCATCGTGCTGCGCAACCTGAACGATCACCTTCGCCTGGTCGAGGTCTCCGAGCGTGCCATCAATCTGATCGGAGAAGTCAGCCTGGCGATCTTCCTGACCATGGCCATGATGAACCTGAAGATCTGGCAGTTGCAGGGCATGGGACTTGGCCTGGCGCTGATCCTGATGATCCAGACGCTGGTGATCGTTGCCATCGCGGCGCTGGTGGTCTTTCGTTCGCTCGGCAGCAACTACGACGCCGCCGTACTCTCCGCCGGCTTCATCGGTTTTGGCCTGGGCGCTACGCCCAACGCCTTCGCCAACATGGGCGCCGTCTGCGACCACTACAAGGTGGTATCGAGCAAGGCCTACATCATCGTTCCGCTGTGTGGCGCCGTCTTGATCGACATGGTCTCCGTGCCCGCCATCACCTGGTGTCTCAACGTCTTTGCCTGAGGTCACGCTCGAGCGGTATCACCAGTAGAACCGTTTCATGAATAGATACCGACGCCGCGC
>NZ_JASHIT010000013.1:0-120188 GCF_030733595.1 Halomonas sp. MMSF_3323
TGGTAGGACCAGGCGGATTTGAACCGCCGACCTCCACGATGTCAACGTGGCGCTCTAACCAACTGAGCTATGGTCCTACACGGCTGCCGAAACGAGGGAGTCACCACCCTCGCTGCTGACAACGGATGCGAATTCTACGCCTTCGGCAGAATTTTGCAAGCCCTTGAGTTCACCGAATGATTTTTTCCTTCGAGGGGCCCGTGCGGCGTCTCGAACGCCTTCACCGCAGCGCGATTCCACCATCGCCAAATCCGGTCGCGTTCGTTTACGATCATCGGGAATGCGTCTGGTGAAGCGAGATCCACGACAGCCTCATCGGCGTCCCCAAAGCGACGTCCTCGCCGACAATGTACCAGGACGTTCCATGCACCAGGGCCTGCCTGTTCCAGGGCCATCGATGCACAAGGGCTTTCCATCTATCGAGGCCTTCCGTCTGTCAGGGTCCTTTCAGGCACAAGGGCTTTCCATCTTTCAAGGCCTTCCAAGCACAAGGGCAATCGGGATGAACCAGCAGCAGCGTCAGGACGCCATCATTGCACTGGTCAGTCGCCAGGGATACGCCAGCATCGAGCAGTTGACCGATCACTTCGCGGTGACCCCTCAGACCATCCGCCGCGACCTCAACACACTGGCAAGCGAAGGCCGCTTGCGCCGAGTCCACGGTGGCGCGGGCCTCGAGTCGAGCACCGTCAATACCGCCTACGCCACCCGCAAGACGCTCAACCTCGACGCCAAACGACGCATCGCCGATGCCGTGGCGCGCCAGGTGCCGCACCATGCCTCGCTGTTCATCAATATCGGCACCAGCAACGAACTGGTGGCCGAGGCACTGCTTGAGCATCAGGGCCTGGAGATCATCACCAACAACCTCAATGTGGCGTCCATCCTGCATCACAAGGAAGACTTCAAGGTGATCGTCGCCGGCGGCCAGGTCAGACCCCGTGACGGCGGGATCATCGGCGAGGCGACCATCGACTTCATCCATCAGTTCAAGGTGGACATTGGGCTGATCGGGATCAGCGGCATCGATCAGGACGGCTCCCTGCTCGAGTTCGACTATCAGGAAGTCCGCGTCGCTCAGGCGATTATCGAGAACTCACGTCAGGTGTTTCTGGTCGCCGATCACTCCAAGTTTCATCGCAACCCGGTGGTGCGCCAGGGCAACGTATCCCAACTCGACGCCCTGTTCACCGATCGCGAGCCACCGGAGGCCATCGCACGGCTACTGCAGGACCACGGGGTCGCCCTGCACCTTGCGTGATCCTGCGCCAGGCCTGTTCCTGCACCTGGCCTGCCACAGCCGCTCTGTGTCATCTTGCGAAAACGCCAGGCCCTCCCGACTCCTCTTCGGTCCCGTGGACGCCTTGGCGCACCAACCCAGCCGAGGCGACATTCTGCGCCTGCTCTCCAGACGCCACGACCAAAGTGCTAGCGAAAACTTTCGCGCTCTGGTTGTTCGTTCACGACCTCAACGCTACCTTTATTTTCGATAACGAACTTGTTGTGGCCTCGTACGACCATTGATCACCCGCGGCGGCGACGTTGCATAGGGGCACCCGACGTCGCTGCATCTGGCCACGTCCCTGCCGGCAGCACTAGACGGAAACCGTCTGCTCACCGAAGGTGAAGGTATCGCTCGACCACAACAACCGTCAGGACACCGGAACATGCCAACACGCTATATTCTCGCCTTTGATCAGGGCACCACCAGCTGCCGGGCCATCCTGTTCGACCAGGACACCCGCATCGTCGGCATCGCGCAGAAGGAATTTACCCAGCACTACCCCAAGCCAGGCCAGGTGGAACACGATGCCATGGAGATCTGGGGCAGCCAGATGGGAGTCGCACGAGAAGTGCTGGAAACCCAGGGCGTCAAGCCGTCCCAGGTAGCCGCCATCGGCATCACCAACCAGCGCGAGACCACCCTGATCTGGGACCGGCACACCGGCAAACCGATCCACAACGCCATCGTCTGGCAGGATCGACGCACCGCACCGCTATGCGACGACCTCAAGGCCCAGGGGCTGGAAGCCCATATCCGCGACACCACCGGCCTGGTGGTCGACGCCTACTTCTCCGCCACCAAGATTCGCTGGATCCTCGACCAGGTGGACGGTGCCCAGCAGCGCGCCGAGGCTGGCGATCTGCTGTTTGGCACCATGGACAGCTGGCTGGTGTGGAACCTGACCCGCGGCGAACGCCACCTGACCGATGTCTCCAACGCCTCGCGCACCATGCTGTTCGACATCAAGCGGCTCGACTGGGACGACCGACTGCTCGAGGCCCTCGATATTCCCCGGGCGATGCTGCCCGAGGTCAGGCCATCCAGCGAGGTCTACGGTACCACCGCCAAGGAAATGTTCGGTGGCGCCCAGATCCCCATCGCCGGTATCGCCGGTGACCAGCAAGCCGCCCTGTTCGGCCAGGCCTGCTTCGACAAGGGCATGGTCAAGAACACCTACGGTACCGGCTGTTTTCTGCTGATGAATACCGGCGAGACCCCGGTGCCTTCGACCTCGGGCCTGCTGACCACCATCGCCTGGGGGCTCGACGGCAAGGTCACCTATGCGCTGGAAGGATCGATCTTCATCGCCGGCGCGGCGGTGCAGTGGCTGCGCGACGAACTCAAGATGATCGACTCGGCGGAAGACTCCGAATACTACGCCAGCAAGGTCGAGGATGCCGGTGGTGTCTACGTGGTCCCCGCCTTCGCCGGCCTCGGCGCTCCTTACTGGGACATGTACGCCCGTGGAGCGATCTTCGGCCTGACCCGAGGCTCGGGCAAGGAGCATATCACCCGCGCCACCCTGGACGCCCTGGCCTACCAGACGCGAGACATCATCGACGCCATGCAGAAGGACTCGGGGATCACCCTCAAGGCCCTGCGGGTCGACGGCGGCGCCGTCGCCAATAACATCATGATGCAATTCCAGGCTGACATGCTGGCGGTCGACGTCGAACGCCCCAGGGTCATCGAGAGCACCGCCCTGGGGGCGGCCTACCTGGCGGGGATCGCGGTGGGCATGTGGAACCTGCCGGAGCTCGCCACCCGGGGCGACATCGAACGCACCTTTACGCCCGCCATGGAAGACGCCGAACGGGAACGACGCTACAAGGGCTGGAAAAAGGCCGTGCGACGGACCATGAACTGGGAGCGCGACGAAGACTGACCACACCGGGGCTTTACGTCCCGATTCCTTCAGGAACCGCGGGGGACTTGCATGCAACTACGTGACGCCAACCTTCAGCGCCTGAAGGAGGAGCACTTCGATGTACTGATCATCGGCGCCGGCATCAACGGCGCCGCCAGCGCCGCCGCGCTGGCCGGCAAGGGCGCCCGGGTGGCCTTGATCGACCGTGGCGACTTCGCCGGCGAGACCAGTCAGCACTCGTCCAATCTGGTGTGGGGCGGCATCAAGTACATGGAAAGCTATGACTTTTCGCTGGTGCGCAAGCTATGCAAGAGCCGCAACCACCTGATCAGGAGCTTTCCGTCGACGGTCCAGGAAATTCGCTTTCTGACCACCATCGACAGGGGCTTTCGCTATCACCCTCGCATGCTCTGGGCGGGCACCTGGCTGTACTGGCTGATGGGCAACGCCTTCACCCGACTGCCGCGCTACTTGACGCCAAAAGGCATCAACCGACGCGAGCCACTGGTCGATACGCGTGCGGCGATCGGTGGCTTCGAGTACTCCGACGCCTACCTGCATGACAACGATGCCCGCTTTGTCTATAGCTTCGTACGCTCGGCGCTGGACTACGGCGCGGCGGCGGCCAACTACGTCGAGTCGCGGGGGGCACGACGCAGCGACAACGGCTGGGTCGTTGACGCCCGGGACAACCAGAGCGGCGAGACCTTCAGCCTTCGCGCCGGAATCATCATCAATGCCACCGGCCCCTGGGTGGACGACCATAACGCCTTGAGCCGACAGACCACCGATCACCACCACGCCTATTCCAAGGGCATCCACCTGATCGTGCCACGGCTGTCGGAGCGCCAGCGGGTGCTGGCCTTCTTTGCCGACGACGGGCGGCTGTTCTTCGCCATTCCCATGGGGCCGCGCACCTGCATCGGCACCACCGACACCAAGGAAGAGCGCCCGGAGGTCGCGATCAGCGACGCCGACATCGACTTCGTGCTGGACAACATCAACAAGCGCCTGAGTCTGAAGCGCCCACTCAACCGTTCGGACATCATCGCCACTCGCTGCGGCGTGCGCCCGCTGGCGGTCAAGGCCAACGCCGGCAATGGCCGCGACTTTCTCCAGATGTCGCGCAAGCATGCCATCGACATCAACGCCAATGAGCGCCATATCAGCATCTTTGGTGGCAAGCTCACCGACTGCCTCAACGTCGGCGAGGAGATCGTCAGAGAGGTGCAACGATTAGGCCTCGAGCTGCCACAGCCCCGCGCCCGCTGGTACGGCGAACCTTCGGACACGGACAGGCGAGAATTCCTGCACCAGGCAAGCCTGCTGGACCTCGATGAGCGCACCCCCTCCTCGTCCAGCGAACCTCTGAGCAAGCGCCTGTGGCGTCGCTACGGCCTCAACGCCTTCGACATGCTGGAGCAGATCCGCCAGGACCCGCGACAGGGAGAGCTGTTGATCGAGGGTACCGAATACCTGCGCTGCGAGCTCGAGCACGCCGCCCGGCGAGAGATGATCACACGACTCGAGGACTTCCTGCGCCGCCGCTCCAAGATCGCCCTGGTGGTGGACACTCAGACCCTGCACGGGTCACCTGGCCTCGATGAGGCCGCCCGAATCCTGTTCGGCGACAAGGCCCAAGAACGGCTCGAGGAATACTTCGCGAGTGCCACACCGACATCGCGCGAACGGGCCTGAGGTCCTCAACGGCGCTCCTTGGCTCTATCGTTAAAGGCCGAGGACCGTTAGGCTCGTCATCATCATTGTTGCGCCGAGCCGGTGCGCCGGACCGAAAAGGGACCCCTGCATGCTCTCACTTGTCATCGATACCCTTCTGATCGCGGTGGTGACCATCGTCGCCGGCGCAACCCTGATCGCCAGGATTCCGTCCCACTGGTGGTGGCTCAGGGCCTGCGAGTTCCCCCGTGTCCAGATCGGACTCATCGGGTTGTTCTGTGCTTTGGCAAGCCCGCTGGCGAGCGACTCCCTGACACTCTGGATTGCCACGGCCGGCCTGGTCGTCTTCGCCATCCAGGCTTTCTATGTACTGCCCTGGACACCGCTGTGGCCGGTGCAGGTCATGGCCGCCAAGGGCGACGCCCCGGAGCGTTGCCTGACGCTCTTGATCGCCAATGTACTCACGCCGAACCGGCGCAGCGACGACCTGCTGGAGATCATCGCCGAGCGCGACCCGGACATGGTGCTGACCCTGGAATCCGACCAATGGTGGGGCGACAAGCTCGATGCCGGCCTGGCAGACGGCTACCCCTACGCCGTGCGGGTCCCGCTGGACAACCTCTACGGCATGCACCTGTATTCCCGTCGCCCGCTGATCGACCCCGAGGTCAAGTGGCTGATCCAGGATGACATCCCCTCGATCCACTGTGAGGTGGAACTCGAAAGCGGAGATCACATCCGCTTTCGCGCCCTTCACCCCAGGCCACCGGCACCGAGCGAGAGCGAGGAATCGCTGTGGCGGGACGCGGAGCTTTCGCTGGTCGCCGAAGAGATCCACCAGAACCCGGTACCGACGCTGGTCGCCGGCGACCTCAACGACGTTGCCTGGTCACGCAGCACGCGCCTGTTCTGCCGCGTCAGCGGCATGCTGGACCTGCGGCGCGGCCGCGGCATGTTCTCGAGCTTCCACGCCGGCTATCCGTTCCTGCGCTGGCCGCTGGACCATGTCTTCGTCAGCGAGCACTTCACCCTTGCCAAGATGGATCGGCTGCGGGCCTTTGGCTCAGACCATTTCCCGATCCTTGCCACCGTCTGTTATCGCCCCTCCAGAGCCGACGAGCACGACACCCCGGACGCCGACAACGAAGAGCATCACGACGCCCGTGAAACCGTCGAGGAAGCCAGGGAGCGCGATCAGTCGAGTTGAGTTCCCGCCTTCCAGGCGATGTCCATGTAGTGGTAACAAGTGTGGCGATGGACTCGCAGCAATAGAAAAGACGGGTAGCAGTAGAAAAGAAGAGCCTTGCCGTCGTGGCAAGGCTCTTCTTCTTCAAGGGGCGCTATTCCAAGGGCACTATTCCAAGAGGCGCTATTCCAAGAGGCGCCATGTCGGCCGCGCCCTCGTCACCTCTATTCGGGAATACCGCCACGAGTCAGGGAGGCGGGATCCAGCAGGCGTTCGAGCTCATCGCGTCCGAGGTCGGTCTCCTCCTCGGCCACGTCGATGATCGGCCGGCCGGCCTGGTAGGCCTTCTTGGCGATGGCCGCCGCGGCGTTATAGCCGATCACCGAGTTCAATGCCGTCACCAGGATGGGATTGCGCGCCAGTGGCTCACTCAGGTTGTCCTCGCGCACCTTGAAGGTGGCGATCGCCTTGTCCGCCAGCAGCCGCGATGTCTGGCTCATCAGGGTGATCGACGTCAGCAGGTTGCTTGCCACCAGTGGCAGCATCACGTTGAGCTGGAAGTTGCCGCTCTGTCCGGCGACGGTCACGGCGGTGTCCAGACCGATCACCTGAGCGGCGGCCTGGGCGGCGGATTCGGGTATCACAGGATTGACCTTGCCCGGCATGATCGAACTGCCCGGCTGCAAGGCTTCAAGCTCGATCTCGCCAAGCCCCGCCAGCGGGCCGGAGTTCATCCAGCGCAGATCATTGGCGATCTTCATCACCACACACGCCAGACCCTTGAGCTGACCCGACAGTTCCACCGCTGCGTCCTGGGAGCCAAGGCTGGCAAAGAAGCTGTCATTGGGCGTCAGAGCGAGCCCGGTGCGGGCGGAGAGCTCGGCGGCCATGCGCTCGGCAAACTCCGGATGGGCATTGATACCGGTGCCGACCGCAGTCCCCCCCTGGGCCAGCCGACACAGCCGCACCATGGCGCTGTCGAGACGCTCGATGGCCTGCCCCACCTGGCTCGACCAGCCACCGAGTTCCTGACCAAGACGCAGTGGCATGGCATCCATCAGGTGAGTGCGTCCGGTCTTGACCACCTCGTCCAGCTCTTCTGCCCTGGCGTCGATGACACCTCTGAGGTGCTCGAGCGCCGGGCGTAGCGTACCGGTAACTTCCAGCGCCGCCGACAGGTGCAGGGCGGTGGGAATGACATCGTTGCTCGACTGCCCCATGTTGACGTGGTCGTTGGGTCCGACGCTCAAGTCATCGGAGCTCGCCAGGTGGGCGATCACCTCGTTGACGTTCATGTTACTCGAGGTGCCGGACCCGGTCTGAAACACATCGATGGGGAACTGATCATCGTGCTGACCCGCGATGATCGCGTCTGCCGCCTCGACGATGGCACGACGACGATCGTCGTCCAGCAATCCCAGGTCGCCGTTGACCACCGCCGCCGCTCGCTTGATGCGAGCAATGGCGTGGATAAAGGCTGACGGCATCGGCTGGCCCGACACCGGGAAGTTGTTGACCGCACGCTGCGTCTGGGCGCCATAGAGCGCATTGGCGGGAACCTCGAGCTCCCCCATGCTGTCGCGTTCGATACGGGTCTGCGTCATGGATCACTCCTGATCGTCAAAGGCAAAGGGTTAAGGGTACGGTCCTTCGTTTTCTCTTGAATACCATGGTGGCGAGACTTCCTGCTTGCAAGGCTTGCAGGGATCACATCGCTGTCATGTCTCCACACTAGGCTGAAGGTGATCCAGGGGCACGGTGAACTTGCACGCCGGTATCCCATCAAAGGGCGAAGAAGGCTAGATAACGGACTTTTCGTCGTTTTTTCGCTGTTTCAAGCATTCTTTGGATCCAAACCCCTCTTCCCCCGATTCTCGACCCAATCCATGTTGCGATGCACAAAACCCTCTGCTATTGTGCACTGCAACAGACGACGCAACGGCATCGACCACTGGGAATGGTCCCACGGTCATCGCCGACAAGTAGTTCGAAACCCCAGGAGGTTCACATGATGCGCACTATCGATACCAAAGCACTGTTCAACAACGAGCAAGTCGAAAACCTGTTCTTCGGCCCGGCCCGCGCTTACGCCAGCCTGACCGTCGACTTCGCCGAGAAGCTGACCAGCGCCCAGCTGGAAGCCGCCAAGGCCTACACCGAGACCGGTCTGGCCCAGGCTCGCGCCTTCACTTCCGTCAAGGACGTCGAAGGTCTGCGCTCCTACATGGAAGGCCAGCAGAAGGTCGCCAAGGACCTGACCGAGCGCCTGAAAGGCGACGCCGAGAAGGTCGTGGCTCTGCAGCAGGACTTCGTCTCCAAGAGCCAGAAGCTGGCCGAAGAGAACGTCAAGCAGGCCACCGACACCGCCACCAAGGCTACCGCCAACGCCAAGTAATCTGGCTACGGCAGACGCCTGAACGACTCAGGTCGTTCACCAAGCGGCCCCCGATTTCAATCGGGGGCCGTTTTGCGTCTGCAGCCAGCGTCAATCAAGGCGCTGCCTTGTGACACCGCCACCAAGGCTAGCGCCAACGCCAAGTCATCATGACTGGCTCGGGCAGACGCCTGTCCGGCCACGCACACGCCACGCGTGGCAATTCCGACGCCGATTCCATAAGCTGACAGCACACAGGGCCCAACGACATTCGTTGCAAGGAGACCGCGCCATGAAGGCACCCTACCCGCTGTTGTCACGCCGATTCCGCCTGGCGGTAATCGCCATCCTCGCCTTGCTGATCACCGGCTGTCAGAGCGTCAGCACCACCGGCACGTCCCGCGCCCCGGAGGTCATCGATATCGGCGAACCCGACACCCCGATCGAACAGCCGGGCCCGAGAGACGACCAGCCCACCGCCGATCAAGCCAGGGTCCCCAGGGAGATCCCCTTCCCCGCGGACGTCTACGCCCAGCTGCCGAAGAGCGGCAGCGCCGTGCTGTCCGGCAGACTCACCCTGAACACCCCCGCAGGCCCGGTCATCGGCGGTGGCGAGACGGTATCGGTCGCACCGATCACCAAGTACTCCGCCGAGGCGGCGGCCCAGGCGCTGGCCGGCCGGGCGGTGGAACGCGCCGACCCACGGGCCCGCGAATACACCCACACCACCCGCACCGACACCAACGGCTACTTTCAGCTACGCGACCTGCCCCCCGGCGACTTCTACGTTTCGGGCACGGTGGTCGATCCGGCCAGTGGCGGCCGCCAGATCGTGATCAAGGAAGTCACGCTAAGAAATGGTGGCCACAGCGAGATTCAGCTCAGCCGCTGATACCGCGTACCGATTCGACCTGGCCCTGACAACAAGACGGCGACCCAAAATGGGTCGCCGTCTTGCTTTCCTGGAGAGCTTTCCTGGAGAGCTTTCCTGGAGATGCCCAGACCGCTACCAGTCCAGTGCCTTCTTGACGAAGGGGATGGTCAACTTGCGCTGTGCCGACAGCGAGGCGTTGTCCAGCACCTCGAGCGAGCGAAACAGCTCACTGAGCTCGCGTGCACCACGATGCAGGATGTAGCGTGCCACCTCGTCGGGCAACTCCATGCCACGCAGGTGGGCACGCAGCTTCAACGCTTGCATGCGGTCCTCGTCGGACAGCTGCCTGAGGTGGAAGGTCATGCCCCAGGTCAGCCGTGACGCCAGGTCCGCCAGCTTGATATCGAGCTGCCGGGGCGGGCGATCCGCGGCGATCAACAATCGCTTGCCGCTGTCTCGCAGCCGGTTGAAGGCATGGAACAGCGCCTCCTCCCAGCGCTTGCGCCCCACCACTCGATCCAGATCATCGATGGCCACCAGGTCGAGACGCTCCACATCCTCGAGCATCAACGGCGGGAAGTGGCCCAGCTCCTCCAGTGGCAGATAGAGGGTTCGCAGGTCCCGCGCGGAGGCCTGGTGGCAGGCCGCCTGCAACAGGTGGCTCCGACCGACGCCGTCGCCCCCCCACAGGTACAGAAAGGGCTCGCCGTTGTCATCGAACTGATGGCTCAGGCACTCCACCAGGGTGGCGTTGGCACCCGGATGGTAGTTGTCGAAGGTCGCGTCGTCGCGCAGTCCGACGCCCAGAGGCAACTGCGCGGGGGCTCGACTCATGAGGACTCCTCGTTGGCGGCGGAGGGCTCCTTGTCGGATTCATGCTCCGCGTCATAGAGCGACGAATTCTTATACGTATCATGCAGGTAGCGCAAGATGACCATCACCATGGCCGCCACCGGCAGCGCCAGCAGCACACCGGTGAAACCGAATAGCTGGCCGCCGGCCAGCACCGCAAAGATGACCGCGACAGGATGCAGGCCAATCTTGTCCCCCAGCAGCTTCGGCTGCAGCAGGGTGCTTTCCACCAGTTGCCCGAAGCCGAACACCAGCCCCACGCCCAGCAGTACCAGCCAGTCGCCGAACTGGAAGAAGGCCACCACACCGGCCACCGAGATCCCCACGATCACGCCCAGATAGGGCACGATGCTGGCAAGTCCTGAGAGCAGCCCGATCAGCAGGCCAAAGCGAACTCCCAGCAGCGTCAGTCCGATGGCATAGATGACGCCGAGACACAGCATCACAATCAACTGGCCACGCAGGAAGGCCGCCAGCACCTCGTCGCACTCCTTGGCCAGCCGAACGGCCGTCGGCTCCCACTGACGCGGCAGCAGACGCCTGACCTTGCCCACCAGCACGTCCCAGTCCAGCAGCAGGTAGAAGGTCACCACCGGAATCAACGCCAGATTGGCCAGCCAGCCGACCAGCGCCATACCCGACCGCGACACCTGGGCCAGTACGCTGGCGGCGACGGTACCGGTTTCTTTCCAGTTTTCCAGTACTGCCTTGCGCAGTGCATCGAAGTCGGTGCTGAGATCGAGCCCGGTCAACGACTGCAGCTCCGGCAACACCGTGCTCTGAATCCAGCTCAGTACTGCCGGCAGCGCTTCCACCAGCTGCCCGATCTGCTGTCCCAGCAGCGGCACCAGCAGCAGCAGCGTCAGCCCTACCAGCAGCGTCAACAGCACAAACACGACGCAGACCGCCCATTGACGCGACAGCCCGCGCTCCTCCAGGCGATCGGCGATAGGGTCACCCAGGTACGCCAGCACCATGCTGACGAAGAAGGGCGCCAACACCGGTTCGATGCTGACGAAGAACCACAGCACAACAGCCGCCACCGCGGCGACGATCCACCACTGCTTGCTCATTCGCTTTTCCCCGAAAGAAACCACCATTCCCTGTGATGCCCGACCGATAGTGTGCCATGGCTGCGATGGCCGAAGCACAGTGCTACAATCTCCGCCCCCAACGTGCCCATTGTCTCACGTTCGTCCGCTGGTGCGCACCACGCCCGCGGGTCGACCGACTCCACAGGATCTGTCATGACCGACTCCTCCTCCTCCCCCGAAAGGGCTTCGCTCAGCTACAAGGACGCCGGTGTCGATATCGACGCCGGCAACGCCCTGGTCGATCGCATCAAGGGCGTCGCCAAACGCACCACCCGCCCCGAGGTAATGGGCGGGCTGGGAGGCTTCGGCGCGCTGTGCCAGCTGCCCAGCGGCTACCGTGAGCCGGTGCTGGTCTCCGGCACCGACGGGGTCGGCACCAAGCTGCGCCTGGCCATGGACCTGGGCCGCCATGACACCATCGGCATCGATCTGGTTGCGATGTGTGTCAACGACCTGGTGGTCGCCGGCGCCGAGCCGCTGCTGTTCCTCGACTACTATGCCACCGGCAAGCTGGACGTCGATATCGCCGCCGACGTGGTCAGCGGCATCGGCGAAGGCTGCGAACGTGCCGGCTGTGCTCTGGTCGGTGGCGAAACCGCCGAGATGCCCGGCATGTACGAAGGCAGCGACTACGATCTGGCCGGCTTCTGTGTCGGCGTGGTGGAGAAGGACGAGATCCTCGACGGCACCAAGGTCGCCGCCGGTGACGTACTGCTGGGCCTGAGCTCATCCGGTCCTCACTCCAATGGCTACTCCCTGATCCGCAAGATCCTCGAAGTGGCTCACGCCGACCTGTCCACCGACATCGACGGCCAGTCACTGGGTGACGCCCTGATGGCGCCGACACGCATCTACGTCAAGCCGCTGCTGGAACTGCTGCGCCACGACGACTATCAGGTCCACGCCCTGTCCCACATCACCGGTGGTGGCCTGCTCGAGAACCTGCCCCGGGTACTGCCCGAGGACCTCACCGCCCACGTCGATACCAGCCTGTGGCAGCGCCCTGTGGTGTTCGACTGGCTCAAGCAGCAGGGCAACGTGGACGAACATGAGATGCACCGCGTGCTCAACTGCGGCATCGGCATGGTGCTGGTGGTACCTGAAGATCAGGCCGACCAGATCCGCGCTCATCTGCAGGCCCAGGGCGAAGGCGTCCATCGCATTGGCCACATCGCCGCGCGCCAGGGCGACGAGGAGCAGGTGCAACTGGAGATGCCAGCGTCATGAGCGAGGGCGTGAACGAGGGCGAGCTCAACGGCTTCACCCCGGAAGAGGCCACCCAGCCACGGGTGGTAGTGCTGATCTCGGGGGGTGGCACCAACCTGCAGGCCCTGATCGACGCCCAGAGCCACGACGAACTGGGTGGCGAGATCGTGGCCGTGGTGTCCAATGTCGCCGACGCCTACGGTCTGAAGCGGGCGCGTGATGCCGGCATCAACGCGGTGGCCCTGCCCCACCGCGAGTACGACAGCCGCGATGCCTTCGACGGCGCCCTGATCAAGGTGATCGAGCGCCACGAGCCTGACCTGGTGGTGCTGGCCGGCTTCATGCGTATCCTGACGCCACGTTTCGTCCAGCGCTTCATGGGGCGGATGATCAACATCCATCCGTCGCTGTTGCCGGCCTATCAGGGCCTGCACACCCACGCCAGGGCGCTGGCCGACGGCATCGACGAGCACGGCTGCAGCGTACACTTCGTCACCGAGGAACTCGATGGCGGGCCGGTGGCGATCCAGGCCGTGGTCAAGGTTAACAAGGATGACACCGAAGAGACCCTCAAGGAGCGAGTGCTGAGTCGTGAGCACCTGATCTTCCCGATCGCGGTACGCTGGTTCCTCGAGGGGCGTCTGCGCCTGCAGGGCGACATCGCGACCATCGACGGCCAGCCGCTGCCGCCGGGCGGCATGCGACTGTCCCACGAGGACGCCGCCGAGGAACTCGACGAGGACGACGAGTCCCGTTGAAACCTGGCCGCGCTGTCGACTGAAACAACAAGGCCCGCCGAGCGATCGGCGGGCCTTGTTGTCTGTGGGCCTTGCATGCAGCAGTCGCGTGAGCGGTAAGCCCTCGCCTCTTCGCACTCAGGTGCGCGGCAGAGTCACTCCACGCTGGCCCATGTACTTGCCGCCACGATCGGCGTAGGAAGTGTCACAGATCTCGTCGGACTCCAGAAACAGCATCTGTGCTACGCCCTCGTTGGCGTAGATCTTGGCCGGCAGATTGGTGGTGTTGGAAAACTCGAGGGTCACGTGACCTTCCCACTCCGGCTCCAGCGGCGTCACGTTGACGATGATGCCGCAACGCGCATAGGTGGACTTGCCCAGGCAGATGGTCAGCACGCTGCGCGGGATGCGGAAGTACTCGACGGTCCGCGCCAGCGCGAAGGAGTTGGGCGGAATCACGCAGACATCGCCCTTGATGTCGACAAAACTCTTCTCGTCGAAGGCCTTGGGATCGACCACCGCCGAGTGAATGTTGGTGAACACCTTGAACTCGTCGGCGCAGCGTACGTCATAGCCGTAGCTCGAGGTCCCATAGGAGATGACCCGCCGGTCGTTGACGTAGCGAACCTGATCGGCCTCGAAGGGCTCGATCATGCCTTCGTTCTCGGCCATGCGGCGGATCCATTTGTCGGACTTGATGCTCATGGGACTTCCTGCTGGGTGCTCGAAGAGTGGACGCGTTCGGTGGGGCCACATGATAGCGGCCCCTCGCTGCCACGTCACGATGCAAAGGTGATAGGCGCCTGACAGGCGCTTGATGAGGATCAGCCGGCGACGCCGCCAGGCGTCATCCTCCGCTGGCCCTTACTCGCTGAAGCTGATGCTCGGCCCCTGGTCGCCACCGTCACCGTCGATCTGCTCGGCCACCTGACGCGCCATGGTCCGGAAGGTCGTCGCCACTTCGCCGTCGGGCTCGGCGACCACGCTGGGACGTCCACCGTCCACCTGCTCACGAATGCCCATCGACAGCGGCAGGCGCCCCAGCACCCGGGTATCGTACTCCGCAGCGATGCGCTCTCCGCCCCCCTCGCCGAAGACCGGCTCACTGTGGCCGCACTTCGAACAGGTATGCAGGCTCATGTTCTCGACCACGCCCAGTACCGGGACCTTGACCTTGCGGAACATCTCGATGCCCTTGCGCGCGTCCAGCAAGGCGATGTCCTGGGGCGTGGTGACGATCACCGCGCCGTCCACCGGTACCTTCTGGGCCAGGGTGAGCTGGATGTCACCGGTGCCCGGCGGCATGTCCACGAACAGATAGTCCAGGTCGCTCCAGCGTGTCTGGTTAAGCATCTGCTGGAAGGCCCCCGCCACCATCGGGCCACGCCACACCATGGGCTCGCGAACGTCGACCATGAACGCCATGGACATGGCCTGGATGCCGTGGGCCTCCAGCGGCAGGAACTGGTTCTCGCCGCTCGCCTGGGGGCGCACGCCTTCGCCGACTCCCAGCATCTGCGCCTGGCTGGGCCCGTAGATATCGGCGTCGAGAACGCCGACGCGATAGCCTTCGGCGGCCATGGCCAGCGCCAGATTCACGGTCACCGTCGACTTGCCGACACCACCCTTGCCCGATGCCACGGCAACGATATGCTTGACCCCTTCGATCACGTCTCGCTCCTGTTTCCAGATGGGCGCGGTTAATCCGCCGGGCCAGTATAGGGCCCAGGCGGCGCGAGGTTAAGCGAAGCGGGACCGCCAAACGCAGCGGCGGGCCCGAAGGCCCGCCGCTGTTGCTTCCCGCAACCTTGCCGACGTCACCGCCGGCAACCGTCTCGCTGACGCTCAGTTGGTGCTTTCGGTGCTGGCGTCGTCGGTGACCGAGGCTGCCGCATCGCGCACCTTCTCGGCAGCCTGACGGGCCACGTCCTTGACCGTCTCGACGGCCTCGGCGGCACCGGAGGCTACCTCATCGGTCCACTGGGTAGACGATTCCTCGCCCTCGGCGGCCGCATCGGCGGAGCCCTCTTCGCTGGCCGCATCCGCCTGGGAAGCGTCGGCGGAGGAACCTTCCCCGCTCTGGGAGGCGTCGGCAGAAGCCTGATCACCCTCGCTGCCACCCGGGGTCTTCTCCATGGACTCGGACGAGGCCACGTCCTCGTCCTCGGCGGCGCTCTCGTTGGAGCCCTGCTCGCTGGCCGAGGCCGCGCTGTTGCCCGAGGACTGAGAAGAGTCCTGCTCCTGCGACGACTGTTCCTCTGCCGCCGACCGCTTCGCCGACTGAACGGCGATATCGGCCTGGCTCATGCCATCACTGCTCTGGTCGCCGCTGTTTTCGCCGCCACCACTCTGGTCGCCATTGCTCTGGTCGCCACCCCCGGAGCTGATGACCTCGACGGAGCCGCTGCTGCTTTCGCCCTGGGACGAGGCCTGCTCATCGGCACTACCCTCGCTGTCGCTGCCTTGACCGGAGGATGCGCCGTCAGAGAGCTCGGCGGTGGCACGATCGAGGTTCTCGAGCTCGATGCGCCAGGTGTCGAGTTGATTGTTGAGACGAGCCAGACGCTGGCGACGCTCGTCGGCACGGGCCTCGAGTTCATCGATCCTGGCCTGCAGCTCATCGCGGCGGGCGACCGCTTCCTCGGCACGGGACTCGGCCTGGCGAACACGCGCCTCGGCCTGCTCGCGTTGCTCGGCGGTGCTGGCCAGCGTCTGCTCGAGGCGGGCCTGGGCCTGCTCGGCCTGCGTCTGCGCCTCCTGCTGCTGGCTCTCGAGGCTCGCCACTTCTTCCTCGAGTGAACCGACGGCGCTCTGCTTCTCTTCGATGGAGCTTTCCAGATCACTCAGGCGCTTCTCGGCGTCATCGACCTCACCGGTCAAGGACTCAGCCTCGGACTTGAGCGAATCACGACGCTCCACCAGCTGCTGCTGTTCGTTCTGCGCCTCTTCCAGACGATTGCGCGCCGCCACCAGGTCGGACTGCAAGGATGCCTGGGTGGATTCGAGTTCCTTCAGATCGGCCTGTACCTGGGCGGCCTGCTCTTCGGCTGCCGCCTGGGCGGTACGCGCTTCGGCCTCCTCGGCCTTCAGGGTTTCGAGCTGGGCACGCATTTCCTCAAGCGAGGTCTCGGCCTCTTCCCACTGGGATACCTGGCTCTCGAGCTCGGCACGCTGGGCTTCCAGGGTAGCCTGGCTCTCTTCCAGCCCGGACACCTGCTCGCGCAGGGTCTCGACGCGTGACTCGCTGGCATCGAGTTCCTTGGTCAGGGCAGTGCGTGCCTCGCCGTTGGAACTGGCGCTGAGCTGGGCACCGATGGCCCAGATCAGGCTGACGCCGGCCACCGCCGCCAGGCCCTTGACGCGGTTGTCCTTGAACAGCTCCTTGGCATCCTTGCCGGAGGCTGAAGACTGGGTCGCCTCGGAGGTGTTGCCATCCTTCTCGGTGTTGTTGTCCTTGTCGGGATTGATCTCTTCCATTCGGGGGTCTCCCTTGGGGTGGGACGGGTCCTGAGGTTCGAGGACCAAAGTGATCACAGCATACTGCCTGACTGCGGGCGCGTCAGGGGTGTGCTCCATCAAAAATACGCGCTAGCGAGCATTAGAAAATTGCCGTGTACCCTATCCGAGCATGTTTTCCGCAGAGCGTCGAGCCCCATTAGCGAAGCGCAGGAGTCTGCGGAAAGCCGCCCTCACAAGCGTTCAGGATGCAGCGACTGTTCGATGCGCTACGTCTCCGGCTTGCCGCGTAGCGACTTGAGCTTGCCCCGCTGCTTCTTGCCTTCGAGGCGACGCCGCTTGGCCGCCTTGCTGGGCCGGGTGGCGCGACGCGCCTTGGGAATCACCAGTCCCTGCTGCAACAGCGATTTCAGCCTCGCCAGTGCCGCTGCGCGGTTGGCCTCCTGGGTGCGTTCCGACTGGGCCTTGATGATCACCACTCCGTCCTGGGTGATGCGATGATCATTGAGCGCCAAAAGGCGCTCCTTGACGTCGTCAGGCAACGACGATGCCTGAATATCAAAGCGCAGATGAATCGCCGAGGCGACCTTGTTGACGTTCTGGCCGCCGGCTCCCTGGGCACGAATCGCACTCATGGCGATCTCGCTATGAGGGACCGACAGACGTCGACTTAGTTGCATCTTGCCTCCCTCCTGGTGGCTTGTGATAAATAACGGTAGATGAACGGCGTTGGTGGCCAGTATCGCTGGTCGGTGCCGATGCCCGGTGCTGATACCCAGTGCTGATGCCCGTTACCGATGCTCAATGTTGATGCTCAACGCCAGGCCGTCGGCGGCCCCATCCGGTGAGAGCGACACACTTCAAGGCCTGATCGGACCGACGCCGAGCCCCTTGAGCATGACACGACGAACGGCCTTGAGCAGCGGATAGCTGAGGCGTGCTCGCCGTCTCGACGACAGCCACCACAGCATCCCACGCGACAGCGGACCTCGACCTCGCCCGGCCACTGCCGCCATACGTACCGCCTGATCACCATGGTAGCGCTCGTCGCCGAGCTCCAGCACCATACCCTCGTCCAGGCGACAGCCCAGACGCTCCAGACGCCGGACCTCTTCGGGGTGATGGCGCGCATCAACAAGTTCCAGCCGTCCCTTGGACAGTCCGTAGCGCGACACGAAGCTCCGACACAATGGACACTGTCCATCGTAGATCAGCCTGGCGTCGGATTCGGTGCGGGATTCCTGGTCTGCAGATGCCACTCGTTCCTCCCGGCGTACCCCCGCCCTTAGACCATCTGGTTGGGCAAGGGTTTGACGCTGACACTGGCTCCCAGCGTATCATGCCCTATCCCTCAAGGACGATTCGGGCCCATGACAGCACCGCGCTGGTACCAACACGCCGTCTTTACTCTGCTGCCACGGCTCGCCTTCTTCATGTGGCGGGTGCTGACCCACTTTCTGCACAATCGGGGAATGCTGCTGGCGGGCGGGGTCGGCTTCAATATTCTGCTGTCCACCATTCCGCTGTTCGCACTGATGGTGGTGGCGATGGCTCAGGTCGTTGACGAGCAGCAGCTGCTCAATGTGATCGCCATGCAGGCACGCCACATCGCCCCTACCCACGCCGAGGTGATGCTGGAGTCGGTGCGCGCACTGCTGGACTCCCGCGACGCGATCGGCATCTACGGCATCCCTGTGCTGCTGATCTTCAGCTCCTTCGCCTTTCGCATGCTGGAAGACGCCCTGGCGCTGATCTTCAGAAAGCCCGACGTCAAGGACACCCGCAGCCTCTGGGTGTCCTTCCTGTTGCCCTACGCCTTCATGCTGGTGCTGAGTGCGGCGCTGCTGGCGCTGGCCATGGCGGTCAGCCTGGCCAGCACCCTCAATGGACTGTGGATGGCGCTATACGGCCGTGAGCTGCCCATGGCCTCGCTGTCGGAGCCGGCCCTCAACCTGACCAGCTTCGTCGGCGTCTTCCTGCTGTTCAGCGCCATCTACAAGGTCCTGCCGGTGGTACGCATTTCCCTGAGGCGCGCCTTGGCCGGGGGCTTTGCCGCCGCCCTGATGTGGGAAGGGGTCAGGATCGCCCTGGTCTACTACTTCGCCAACCTGTCACTGGTAAGCGCGGTCTACGGCCCCCTGGCGACCCTGATCGTGGTACTTCTGAGCCTCGAGATCGGCGCCGTGATCCTGCTGCTGGGCGCCCAGGTCATCGCAGAGCTCGAGCACAACTGCCGCCTCGGCCTGCCCTGGCACCAGGACCCTCGAAAGCGCTCGCGGGTCGATGCCCTCAGCGGCGCTGCGGCTCCTTGCCCTGCAGGCGACGAATCAGCCCCATCAGGCCGCGACCGCTGATCATGCCCAGCAGGTAGATCACCACCACCAGCAGGGCCATCGGCATGGCAATGGTCCAGCCGAGCAGTTTCACTTGCACCATCTCGATGTTCTGCACCACCAGGATGGCGATCAGCGCCAGAATCACGACCTTTACCACCAACCAGAACTTTTCCATCGAAGACTCTCCTTGTGCCCGACACGGGCGTTGCGATGTCGCCAGGCCGAGCTCGAAATTGTGTCAAAGCGAGCGTCGGCCAGCGTGTGAAACATGGTCGCGGGGTGGCGGACTGTCAAGCTGGCCGGTCGAGGCACATCGTGGTCCCGCGTCGGTATCTCCACCGTCCTGCGCAGCCCACCAGCGAGGTCAGAAGGTGGACAGGCCGCTGGCCTCCATCAATCGATAGCGCCAGCCATCGAACCAGCCAGCCTCGTCCCGCGGCGCCCAGGCTCGGCTGGTTCGACGTCCGTCGCTCGAGTCCCAGCGCTGGTCGAACCAGGCGCCGATTTCGTCGATGGCGGCGACCCCTCGCCCTTTTAGCAAGACGCTGCTTTCAAGATTGAAGTCGTCGAGATTGCGTCGGGTCAGGTTGGCCGAGCCCAGAATCACGGCGTCCGCCAGCTCGTCCTTCGCCGAGCCCCTTCTCACCAACACCACCTTGCTGTGGCACTGCTCACCGTCGGTGACACACCAGCGCACCTGAACGCCCGCGTCCAGCAGCTCTTCGGCCACCGGCTGGTTGGGCAGGCCTCCCTTTTCAAAACCGAAGGCCTCACGATTGGGGTCGAGCAGCGCCCGAACCGCCACCCCTCGCCCGCTGGCCTCCTTCAGCGCCTGGACCACCCCGCGGTGGGCGACGTAGAAAGCGGCGACATCCAGTCGATCGCCGGCGACGGTGTCATCGACCTGAGCAAGCACGGCGTCACGGATGGCGGCTTCGGTCAGCAGTTGCGCCATCGCGCCATCCGATGTCTCGGCCTCGGGCGCTGGCGGCTGCGATACCTCGACGCCGGACCAGGACGCCACCTCGGCCTCGGAGGCGATGACGTCATGGGCCACGGGGCCGTCGATCCTCAGCGCCACGTTGGAGTGCAGGCTACTGCCGTCGTGGGGATTGGCCGAGGTGATCAGTGTCGACCACCCTTCGGCGTGATCCACCGTCAGCGTCTTGCGATGATTGGCGCGAAAATTGAGCAGCGCCAGGTAGCTTCTCAGGGTCACCGGCTCGCCACCGAAGGCATTGGGCAGCCAGCCGCCGTCCGGATCGTTGCCAAGCCGATCCAGTCCCAGATGCCAAAGGCCTGACCACAGCGGGTTGGAGGCGCGCAGGCGATCGAGACGGGTGATGGCAAGCTCGACCCCCGCCGCCTCGAGCCGCTGATAGAGTGGCACCCGCTGGCCTCCATAGAGAGTATTCAGGGGGTCGGTGATCACCACCACTCGCGGCGACGGCTGGCGTTGGCGGGCGGCGATCAGCGCATCGGCAAGGCGTTCGGCCAAGGGCAGAAACTCGCCCCCGCCGCTGCCTTCGAGGCGATTGAACAGGAACATGTCGACGACGATCAGCCGGCGGGCACCCTCGATCATGGTGACCGCTTCGTCAAAGATGTGCTGATCAAGATGACGGCGGCCACCCTCGTCATACCAGGTTCGATCGGCGAGAAATTCGACCTCGCCCACTGGCCGCTCGGGCCAGGCCTTGCCGACGTTTTCCGGAAGTGGCTTGATACTCTGCCACAGCCCCATCCCCGCCCAGGCGACCAGCAGTACTGCCCCGCTCCATTTGATCGTGCGTCCCAGCCTGGCCATAGCGTCCTCTTGGCGAATTCATCCGTGGCGCACGAGCATAGCCCAAAACGTTTCACCCAAACACGTACCCGTCTCCGCCGTCGCAGGCAGGGCGATGCAGCAGCCTCAAACGCTCGCGCCCGGCACAGGGCCGGGCGCGAGAGACCATCGACGGTCAGGGGGAGATCGCTCAGCTCAGCGCCAGCACCCCACCGCAGACCGCGATGGCGGCGCCGAGGGCACGCACCAGGCGCTGTTCGCGGCTGGCCAGCCAGCCACCCAGCACCCGCGCCAGCATGGTGATGGCAAGCGTCGAGGCCGAAAAGCCCACCACGTAGGCGACGAGTGAGGCGGCTGCGGGCATCTCGGCGCCGTGGGCGATGCCATGCATCGTCATCAGGGCGATCACCAGGCCTCCGCCAAGCGCTGCCGGCAGACGCATCAGCGCCGCCACCATGACCCCGGCGATCAGCACCGACAGGGCAATTCCCCCTTCCACACCGGGCAAGGCGCCGGCGGGAAGCGCGCCGGACAGCGCCAGACCAGCCCCGGCCAGCATGCCAGCCAGTGCCATCAGCGGGGTAAAGCGTCGCATGGCTGCCCCCTGCCCCAGACTCCACAGGCCAATAGCCGCCATCGCCAGCAGGTGATCGAGCCCCAACCAGGGATGCATCAGGCCGGCGGCAAGGCCGCCATGCTCGACGCCGTGGCCGGGGTGCGCCAGCGCCAGCGGTGCGACAAGGCCAGCGGCCATGGCGCCGGCGATCGCCAGGGAACGGGAAGAAACACGAGAACGCTGTGTCATGACAGACTCCTTGTTGACTGAGAACGCAACGCTTCGGCTGCGTGGTAACGGGCGATTCAGGCTTCCACTGCCTCGGCTCGCCGGTCGGGCAACATGCCCCGCTCGAGAATGAAACCGATGATGGTGTCGAGACCGACGCCGTCATACAGATTGGTGAAGACGAAAGGACGTTCGCCACGCATCTTGCGCGAGTCACGGTCCATCACCTCCAGCGAAGCATGCACCTGCTCGGCAATGTCGATCTTGTTGATGATCAACAGATCCGACTTGGTGATGCCCGGCCCGCCCTTGCGCGGGATCTTGTCACCCGCGGAGACGTCGATGACGTAGAGCGTCAGGTCCGACAGCTCAGGACTGAAGGTGGCCGACAGGTTGTCGCCGCCGGACTCCACCAGCACCAGTTCGAGCCCAGGATGGCGGCGGTGCAGCTCGTCGATGGCCGCCAGGTTCATCGAGGCGTCCTCGCGGATCGCGGTGTGCGGACAGCCGCCGGTTTCGACGCCGAGGATGCGATCCGGCGACAGCGCCTCGTTGCGGGTCAGGAAGTCGGCGTCTTCCTTGGTGTAGATGTCGTTGGTCACCACGGCGATATCGTAGTGATCACGCAGGGCCCGACACAGCTGCTTGAGCAGCGCCGTCTTGCCCGAGCCCACCGGGCCGCCCACGCCGACGCGCAGGCACTGGGAGGGAGTGGTTGAAGTGGTCATGGTGTTCTCCTGCCTGTCATGTAAGGCCATTCCCCGACGTGTCGAAGACCGGAGAATGGCGCCGTCGATACCCCGGTATCGATGGCATCGTTGTCACTCGCTCAGCTGCGAAACAGCCGCGAGTACTGGGTTTCGTGCAGGCCGCTGGCCAGGGCGAGCCCCGGCAGCGCCGGCCCCATGTCGTCATCGTCGATGATCAGGGCACGCCCCACCGCCTCGACCAGAGCCGGACGCAGCCGCTCGACCAGTCGCTGGGCCGCGGTATGCCCGAGCGGCAGCGCCTTGCAGGCTGCCGCCAGCTGGTTCTCGAGCCAGGCCCAGGCAAAGCCCAGCATGGCCTGGCGCGGCGGCAACCCGCGGGCTACCGCCAGGGCGCTGAAGGCGGTCACATAGCCAGGCTCGTCAGGCAACCCGGCTTCGGGCGCCAGCCCCAGGCTGCGCATCAGGCGCACCAGCGACGCGCCCAGCTGGCGATCCTCCTCGCGCAGCTCTCGGGTCTCGCGTACCGCCCCCAGCCAGCAGTCCCAATGCGCCACCCTATCCTCGTCGCCCTGCTGCCAGGCCTCGACGAGTCGCGCCAGGGCAGGCAGTTCCGCCACCGCCAGGCCATCCTCCAGCACGCCCTCGAGCCAGTCGCCAAGACTCTTTTCATCGTGAACCCAGCCCAGTTCGAAGGCGCTCTCGAGCCCCTGGGACCAGGCGAAGGCGCCGATCGGCAACGCCGGGCTGACCAGCTGCAGCAGCCCCAGCAGGGCCAGATCATCGTGCGCCTGTGACGCAGACTCGATCCCGGCCATCAGGTGATCCCCTGAGCGTGGCTGTGTGAGGAGCCATGTGAGGAGCCATGTGAAGAGCCATGTGGCGAGCCGTGTGAATGGCCATGCCCGTGCGAATGCCCGTGCCCATGGTCATGGTCATGGTCATGAGAATCGCTGTGCGAATGACCATGCGAATGCCCACCCATGGTGTAGGCGCCCGGCTCGGGATCAAACGGCGCCTGGTGGTGCTCGAGCCGCGCACCAAGCCGCTCGGCCAGCTCTTCCAGCACATGGTCCGGCGCAAAGCGCACGTAGCAGCAGGCGTCACCCTGGTACTCGCCCTCGCCGATACCGAGGGTCACGTGGCGGTTGCCCAGGTGGTAGCACAACCGAGCCAACGCAAGGCCGGCGTCCGGCCCCGGCGCTACCCAGGCGGTCACCACCGGTTCCGGCGCAGCGATGACCCGGACGCGGCTGCCGTCCTCGGCCTGAAGACCGTCGCCGTGGCGCAGCACCGGACCGCGTTCGAGAAACAGACCCGCCGCACGCCCGCTGTCCAGGGTCACCCGCAGGCGCCCCTTGATGCGATCGTCGTAGCTCAGGGTCAGGGTGTCCTGGACGCCGTCTTGCCCATCGCCGACGGGCAACGGCCCGAGCCGGCGGGTCAGCGACAATAGCGAACTCATGGATGACTCCTTGGTACTGTCAGCGGCACTGTCGAAAACCGTCATCATCGCTGACTCAAAAAAGGTGATAGCGCTGGGCCAACGGCAGCACGTCCAGCGGTTCACAGGTCAGAAGCTCGCCATCGCAGGTGACCTCGTAGGTCTGGGCGTCGACCTTGAGATCCGGGCAACGGTCATTGAGCTTCATGTCGCCCTTGCGCACCGCACGCACATCCCGGCAAGCCACCAGGCGGCTTTGAAGCCCCAGCCGATCCTTGAGCCCCGCATCCAGCGCGGCCTGAGAGACAAAGCTCACCCGGGTCGCCGCGGCGGCCTGGCCCAGCGCCCCGAACATCGGACGGTAGTGCACCGGCTGGGGTGTCGGGATAGAGGCATTGGGGTCGCCCATGGGGGCCATGGCGATCATTCCCCCCTTGAGCACCAGCGCCGGCTTGACGCCGAAGAAGGCCGGATCCCACAGCACCAGATCGGCAAGCTTGCCCACCTCGACTGAACCGATCTCATCGGCCAGGCCGTGGGTGATGGCGGGGTTGATGGTGTACTTGGCCACATAGCGGCGGGCACGCAGGTTGTCGGCGCCACGTTCTTGATCTTCCGGCAGTAAACCACGCTGCACCTTCATCTTGTGAGCGGTCTGCCAGGTCCTGCACACCACCTCACCGACGCGTCCCATGGCCTGGGAATCCGAGGCGATCATCGAGATGACGCCGAGGTCATGCAGGATGTCCTCGGCGGCGATGGTCTCGCGGCGAATGCGCGAATCGGCGAAAGCCACGTCCTCGGGAATATTGGGGTCGAGGTGATGACACACCATCAGCATGTCCAGGTGCTCGTCGACGGTGTTCACCGTGTAGGGCCGGGTCGGGTTGGTCGACGACGGCAGCACATAGTCCTTCGAGCAGGCGGTGATGATGTCCGGTGCGTGGCCGCCCCCGGCGCCTTCGGTATGGTAGGTATGGATGCCACGCTGCTTGAACGCCGCCAGGGTGTCCTCGACGAAACCGGACTCGTTGAGGGTGTCGGTGTGGATCGCGATCTGAACGTCGTAGCGCTCGGCCACGCTCAGGCAGGTATCGATGGAGGCCGGGGTGGTACCCCAGTCCTCGTGCAGCTTGAGCCCCATGGCGCCCGCTTCGATCTGGGCCTCCAGCGCCTCAGGCAGGCTGGCGTTGCCCTTGCCGAGCAGACCGATGTTCATCGGCAGGCTGTCGCAGGCCTTGAGCATCTGATGGATGTGCCAGGCCCCCGGCGTGCAGGTGGTGGCGTTCGATCCGGTGGCAGGCCCGGTACCGCCCCCCAGCATGGTGGTGATGCCGCTGGCCAGGGCCTCGTCCACCAGCTGCGGACAGATGAAGTGCACGTGGGCGTCGATGGCGCCGGCGGTGAGGATCTTGCCCTCGCCGGCGATGACCTCGGTGCCGGGTCCGATCACGATGGTGACGTCCGGCTGGGTGTCTGGATTGCCGGCCTTGCCGATGGCGGCGATGCGACCCGCCTGAAGGCCCACGTCGGCCTTGACGATGCCCCACCAGTCAAGGATCAGGGCATTGGTGATGACGGTGTCCATCACCGTCTGGTCGAGACGCTGGCTCTGCCCCATACCGTCACGAATGACCTTGCCACCACCAAACTTGACCTCGTCGCCGTAGTGGGTGGCGTCCTTCTCTACCTCGATCCACAGCTCGGTGTCTCCCAGGCGCACCCGGTCTCCGACGGTGGGGCCATAGATGTCGGCATAAGCCTGACGACTGATCTTCATCGGGCGTCCTCCTGGCCGCTGTCGCCGCTGGGTGCACCGGCATCGTCCAGCGCGCCCATGACTTCACCGCGAAAGCCGTAGATATGACGACGTCCGGCGAAGCTCACCAGGGTGACCTCACGGCTCTGCCCCGGCTCGAAGCGCACCGCGCTGCCGGCGGCCACGTCCAGACGAAAGCCCCGCGCCCTGTCGCGATCGAACGCCAGTGCCGGGTTGGTCTCGGCGAAGTGATAGTGGGATCCGACCTGAATCGGTCGATCTCCGCGATTGGCCACCTCCAGCGTGACCCTGTCGCGACCCTCGCACAGGGCGATGTCACCGTCCTTCAGTTGGTATTCTCCGGGGATCATCCCGCGCCCTCCCTATTGGTATCAGCGTATGAGCCTGTCGCGTCGCCCCCGGATCAAGCCGGGGCCTGGCAGCGTCACGAGATCGGGTTGTGCACCGTTACCAGCTTGGTGCCGTCGGGAAAGGTGGCCTCGACCTGCACCTCGTCGACCATTTCCGCCACCCCTTCCATCACCTCGTCACGCCCCAGTATCTGGCGCCCTCGGCTCATCATCTCGGCCACACTCAGGCCTTCCCGGGCACCCTCCATGATCTCGCAGCTGATCAAGGCCACCGCCTCGGGATAGTTCAGCTTGAGCCCCTTGGCGCGTCGCCGCTCGGCCACCAGGCCAGCGGTAAACAGCAAGAGCTTGTCCTTGTCACGCGGTGTCAGCTCCATCCTTTCATCCTCGATGTTGGTCAGGGTGGCCAGGGGTCGCCTGTCCCGCCCGGCATGACATTCAGGTAAACCAGATGCGTGGCACACAGGCCTCGCGATCCATCAGCATCGGACGCAGCAACGTCCAGGCCGCCTCGCACAGCGACCAGGCCTCGCGCCGCGAGTGACCGAGGTAGCGCAGCAGCAGGACGCCATCACGTACGGTGACGGCCCAGCGCTCGGCTTCACCAGCGCCGGGACTGCCGGCAAGGTCATTCCCTCCCTGCCCCAACCCTTGGCGCAGACGTTCGATCGCCGCGGACTCGTCTTCGAGCCCGACCGCCCACAGGGTTGCCTGGACGCTGCACCCTCGCTGCCCCCAGGCGCCGTGAAAACGACGATGGTCAGGGTCGAGGGGCTGGCGCTCGATCCACAGTGGTCGTCCGTCCCGGGATAACCGGAAGCGCTGTTCGAGGTGGCCGCTGGCAAACGGCAGATCACTGGCCGGCCGGCCCAGCGCCAGCACCTCCCAGCCCAGGCAGCGGGCGCTGCCGGAAAGCTCGATCTCGGTGGCCTGCACCCCTCGCGAGCCGTCGAAGGCGATGGTTTCCTGGGGCAACCACTCGATCAGCCCGCCCTCCTCGACCACCAGATGAGTGCGCTGGGACCAGGCCACGGCGTTGCGGTCGGCCCGATACAGCTTGTTGGCCGCCGGTGTGGTCAGCAGCGCCCGCGCGCCCGCGCCCACCCGCGCCTGGATATCCAGGATATCGCCGCTGACCAGCCCCCCCGGGGGATGCAGCAGATAGACGTGGCAGGTGCCGTCGCGGCCTTCGGGGTAGAAGGGACGCTGCACCCGCAGGGGGCCGCGATGATCCACCCGATAGAGGCGAGTGGCCTGGCCATCATGGCGAAAGCCGAGATCGAGGCTGGCCTCCCAGCGCCGTCCCGCGTCGAAGCGATGGCCGTGCCGATCGGTCGAATCCTGTGTTGTCTGCGCGCTCATGGCTCTCCCGGGCGGTCCGTCGAGTCGGCGTGGCAAGCGAAAGTAAAAAAGGCCACCACCATTGCCCAATCAAGGTGCAAGCCCCGTACCAGCTTCTCGAATCTCTATTTTTCTACTTAATTTTCAATTTCTTATAGAACAACCAAGGATTGCACCAGAGAAAAGCACGCCTTTGGTCGCGCACAAAAAAAGTGCGCAACCTTACGATTGCGCACCATTGATGTGCAGCGATTCATCCTGATTGACGCGCTACCGCTCAGACGGTCAGGTAGTGCTTCACCACGGCGTCGTCGAGCTCACCGATATCACCGACGGCGACTCTCCGCCCGCGATCGAGGATGGCGAAGTGGTCGGCGAAGCGACGGGCAAAGGGCAGTTTCTGCTCCACCAGCAGCACGGTCAGCCCATCATCGGCGATCAACCGACGGATGACTTCGCCGATCTGGGCGACGATATTGGGCTGGATGCCCTCCCCCGGCTCGTCGAGGATCAACAGCTTCGGCTCGATCACCAGGGCGCGCCCGATCGCCAGCTGCTGCTGCTGACCGCCGGACAGATCGCCGCCACGCCGGTGACGCATCTCCTTGAGTACCGGGAACAGCTCATAGATCCGTTCGGGCACCTGGCGCAGGCCATCACCACGGGCGGCAAGGCCAGTGCGCAGGTTCTCCTCCACCGTCATCAGCGGAAAGATCTGGCGTCCCTGGGGCACATAGCCCACGCCCAGGCGTGAGCGATCCTCGAGGCGACGCTTCTCCAGCGCGACACCGTCGGCGTAGTGAAGCTCACCGCCGGTGATCGGCACCTCGCCCATGATCGCCTTCATCAGGGTGGTCTTGCCGACGCCATTACGACCCAGCACACAGGTACAGGCCGCCCTGGGCACGTCGAGATCGAGATCCCACAGGGTATGGCTCTCGCCATAGAACTGATTGAGCCCGCGAATGCTCAGCATCGATCCACCTCCTTGCCTGTCTCTCGCGCCCACCGGCCGCAGACCTTCGCCCACAGCGTGGCCAGCCTGCCGCGGGATGCGCCGTCCGCCCAGTACAGCGCTCTTACCGAAGACTGCTGAGGTACCCGCTCCAGTCCGATCATGCCGCCTCCTCGTCGCCACCCAGGTAGACCTCGATCACCCTGGGGTCGCTTGCCACCTTGTCCATACTGCCCTCGGCCAGTACCGAACCCTGATGCAGCACCGTCACCGTGCGGGCGATCGAACGCACAAAGCCCATGTCGTGCTCCACCACCACCACCGAGTGCTTGCCGGCGAGGCTCAACAACAGCTCTGCGGTACGCTCCATCTCCTGCTCGGTCATCCCCGCCACCGGCTCGTCGACCAGCAACAGTCGAGGGCGCTGCATCAACAGCATGCCGATCTCGAGCCACTGCTTCTGTCCGTGGGACAGGATGCCCGCCTGGCGGCGACTGAGCGACGCCAGGCCCACCGTCTCGAGCACCTCCTCGATTCGCGCCAGCACCTCCCCGGTCATGCGCGCCTTGAGGGTCGGCCACAGACTCTTGTCCATGGCCATCGCCAGCTCGAGGTTCTCGAACACCGTCAGCGCCTCGAACACCGTGGGCTTCTGGAACTTGCGTCCGATGCCGAGCCGGGCGATCTCCGGCTCGTTCTTGGTCAACAGGTTGTGGCGGCTGCCGAACCACACGCTGCCCTGATCCGGGCGCGTCTTGCCGGTGATGATGTCCATCATGGTGGTCTTGCCGGCCCCGTTGGGGCCGATGATGCAGCGCAGTTCGCCGTCGTCGATGGTCAGGTTGAGATCATTGATGGCCTTGAAGCCGTCGAAGCTCACCGACACGTCCTCGAGATAGAGGATCGGGCCGTGGCGTACGTCGACCGGCGATTGTTCCGGGACCAGGAAGTCGAAGACCCGATCGCGATCGGCCAGGCTCTGAAGAAAGCTCATGAGGTGGCCTCCCTGGGGGTTGCATCCAGCGTGTCGGTTGGCGTGTCGGTTTGCGTGTCACTGTCATCGTCGCTGCCTTGCTGGCGAGAGCGTGACAAAAGCCCGGCGATGCCCTGGGGCAGCAGCACCGTCACCAGCACGAACAGCGCACCGAGCGCGAACAACCAGGCCTCCGGCATCACCCCGGTGAACACGCTCTTGGCGTAGTTCACCGCCAGCGCACCGATCACCGCGCCATAGAGGGTGGCACGGCCACCCAGCGCCACCCACACCACCACCTCGATGGAGAACAGCGGCGAGAACTCGCTGGGGTTGATGATGCCCACCTGGGGCACATAGAGGGCGCCGGCGACCCCGGCCAGCATGGCCGAGACGACGAACACGAAAAGCTGATAGCGCTCCACCCGGTAGCCGAGAAAGCGGGTGCGGGACTCGGCGTCGCGCACCGCCACGCAGACCCGCCCAAGCTTGCTGACCACGATGGCTCGACACAGCAGGAAACCCAGCGCCAGCGCTACGCCGGATGCGATAAACAGCCCCAGTCGTGTGGCGTCGGCGGACAGGTCGAAGCCCAGCAGTTCCTTGAAGTCGGTCAGGCCGTTGTTGCCGCCAAAGCCCATCTCGTTGCGGAAGAACGCCAGCATCAGCGCAAAGGTCAGCGCCTGGGTGATGATCGACAGGTAGACCCCGGTGACCCGCGAACGGAACGCCAGGAAGCCGAACACCAGCGCCAGCAGGCCCGGCGCCAGCAGCACCATCACAAAGGCAAAACCGGCCATGTCGAAGCCAAGCCAGTACCAGGGCAGGCTGTCCCAGTCGAGGAATACCATGAAGTCCGGCAGCAGCGGATCGCCGTAGACACCGCGGTCGCCGATCTGGCGCATCAGGTACATGCCCATCGCGTAGCCGCCGAGGGCGAAGAAAGCGCCATGGCCCAGGCTGAGAATCCCCAGGTAACCCCAGACCAGATCCACCGCCACCGCCAGCAGCGCATAGCACAGGTACTTGCCCAGTAAGGTAACGGTATAAGTGGAGACGTGCAGCGGGTGCTCCGGCGCCAGCAGCAGATTTGCCGCCACCACCAGCGCCATGGTGGCACCGAGCACCGCCAGGAAGATCAGGGTCGACCGCTCGCCGAACGGGCGAGCCAGCCATAGTCGGGATGATGGCATCGCTCAGCCCTCCGCCGCGCGGCCCTTCTGGGGAAAGAGTCCCCTCGGGCGCTTTTGAATGAACAGAATGATGAACACCAGCACCAGGATCTTGGCCAGTACCGCCCCGGCCCAGGGCTCCAGCACCTGATTGATCACCCCCAGCGAGAGCCCCGCCACCAGGGTGCCCCACAGATTGCCGACCCCGCCGAACACCACCACCATGAAGGAATCGATGATGTAGTTCTGGCCGAGGTTGGGACCGACGTTGGTGAGCTGTGACAGCGCCACCCCCGCAAGGCCAGCCACCCCCGACCCCAGCGCGAAGGTCAGGATGTCGACGCGGGTCGCGCGAATGCCCATGGAGCGTGCCATGGCACGATTCTGCGTCACCGCGCGTACCTCCAGCCCCAGCCGGGTGCGGCGCATCACCAGCATCAGGGCGGCAAACACCAGGATGGCGAAGCCCAGCACATAGAGGCGATTGAGGGTCAGCGACAGCGCCTCGTTGATCACCAGCGAGCCGCTCATCCACTCGGGCGTCACCACGGTACGGTTGAGCGGTGAGATCAGGGTGCGCACCAGCTGCTGCAGGATCAGGCTGACGCCGAAGGTCGCCAGCAGGGTTTCCAGCGGACGCCCCTTGAGGAACTGGATGACGCCTCGCTCGATGGCCACACCCACCAGCGCCGCCACCAGAAAGCCCGCCGGAATCGCCAGCAGCAGCGCAAGCCCCGGCTGCCCCGGCAACAGCTGCTGCATCGCCCAGGTGGTGTAGGCCCCCAGCATGATCAGCTCGCCGTGGGCCATGTTGATCACCCCCATGACGCCGAAGGTGATAGCCAGGCCGATCGCCGCCAGTACCAGCACCGAGCCCAGCGACAGACCGAAGTAGAGCGTCTCGGCGGCGCGGTTGAGCTTGAGCGCCTGCTCGCTTTCGGCCAGCGCCGCCTGGGCAGCTTCCGCCAGCGCTACATCGTCGCTGCGGCTGGCCTGCATCAGCGCGGCCCTGGCCTGGCCATTGAGGCTACCGGACAGCGCCTCGACCGCCGCCACGTCCCCCTGTTCGACCCGTGCGATGGCGATGGCCTGCTCCAGGGTCGCGGCCACCTCGGGGTCGCTCTCGGCGGCGGCCAGCTCGCTCAGCGACTCGACGGCGTCGGCCTCGACCTCGCCCAGCAGATCCCGCGCCGCCGCCAGCCGCTGGGCAGGGTCGTCGACACGCAGGTCGATCAGCGCCAGGGTGCTGTCCAGATAGCCCCTGAGACTGTTGTTGATGGAGACGCGGTCGAGCTCGCGGCGCGATATTTCGCCGGCCGGCTCCAGCGTCAGGGCGTCGGCCACGGGCCAGTTGCGACCGCGATTTTCCAGTACCACGACGATAGCGCCGCTGTCCTTGACGCGGGCGAGCTTGCCCTCGGCAAAGCTCTCGAGCCAGCGCCGGGCGCGCTCGTCACCGCTCTCGGCGATGGCGTCGATGGCCGCTTCCTTGTCGCGGAAGCTGGACTCGGCCAGCGCCGACAACAGCGCTGGCCCCTGGTCGGAAGAAGCGGCCTCGGAAGCGCCGGCGTCCTGAGCCCAAGCCTGGCCCAGCCCCAGGGCGACGAGGCAAAGCAGCACCAGCGCGCTCAGCCAGTGACGACCTGCAATTAAATTCATGGTGAGGTCCCTTGAGACACCCGGGTGCCGACGGCACCACGGGCAGGGTTGGCGTGATCCGGGCCGGTGCGCCGTGCACACCGGCCCCTTGTCGTTATGTTCTATTCGCTGGAGGCGACGTCTGAGCCACCACCGCAGCTACCCTGCACCACGTTGTAGTTGCCGCACTCAAGCGGAGCACGCCAGTCGCTGATCAGATCGCGGGAGCCTTCCAGATAGTCGGACCAGGCGTCGCCGGCCACGGTGGACGGGGTCTGCCACACCACCGAGAACTGGCCGTTGTCCTGGATCTCGCCGATCAGCACCGGCTTGGTGATGTGGTGGTTGGGCATCATGGTGGCGTAGCCACCGGTGAGATTGGGCACCGACACACCGATGATCGCTTCCTTGACCGCATCTACATCGGTGGTCTCGGCCTTGCGCACCGCCTCGGCCCACATGTTGAAGCCGATATAGTGGGCTTCCATGGGGTCGTTAGTGACGGCGTTGTCGTCGCCGGTGTAGTCGTACCAGGCGTCGATGAAGTCGTAGTTGACGTCTTCATCCACGCTCATGAAGTAGTTCCAGGCCGCCAGGTGGCCGACCAGCGGCGCGGTGTCGAGACCGGACAGCTCCTGCTCGCCCACCGAGAAGGCCACCACCGGGATGTCCGAGGCCTCGACGCCCTGGTTGGCCAGCTCCCGGTAGAAGGGCACGTTGGCGTCACCATTGATGGTGGAGACCACCGCCGTCTTCTTGCCGGCACCACCGAACTGCTTGATCTCGGAGACGATGTTCTGCCAGTCGGAATGACCGAAGGGGGTGTAGTTGACCATGATGTCCTCGTCGGCCACGCCCTGGGACTTCAGGTAGGCTTCGAGGATCTTGTTGGTCGTGCGCGGATAGACATAGTCGGTACCGGCCAGCACCCAGCGCTCAACACCGACCTCGTTCATGAGGTAGTCCACCGCCGGAATCGCCTGCTGGTTGGGCGCAGCGCCGGTGTAGAAGACGTTCTCGGAGGACTCCTCGCCTTCATACTGCACCGGATAGAACAGCAGGCCATTGAGCTCCTCGACCACCGGCAGTACCGACTTGCGCGATACCGAGGTCCAGTTGCCGAAGATCACGTCGACCTCTTCCTGCGCCAGCAGCTCGCGGGCCTTCTCGGCAAACAGCGGCCAGTTGGAAGCCGGGTCCACCACCACCGGCTCGAGCTCGCGGCCGAGCAGGCCACCCGCTTCGTTCTGCTGCTCGATCAGCATCAGCATGGTGTCTTTCAGGGTCGATTCGCTGATCGCCATGGTGCCGGACAGGGAGTGCAGGATACCGACCTTGATCGGGTCCTCCTGGGCCAGCGCCGGTGCGGCGATGGCCAGCGACAGCGTGGACACGGCCAGGCTGGCCAGCGCCTTGCGGGAAAGCGTCTCTGTCGAAAGCGCTTTGGAACGGTGGGCACAAACCTGCGTAGAAGACATCGAAGCGGTGGGCATGGGAAACCTCCAGGGGTTGCCTTGTCGTTGTGATGGACCATCGTCGAGAGGGAGCCAGGCGGTTCAGGTAAAACCGCTGTATCGCTCAGGCCTGACGTCTTGCGACGTCGACCTCCATCACCACTTCAAGCAAGTCCCATGCCAGCCATATAAAACATTTATCAATTCCGACATTACGTCGGCCTAGACGGGGGCTTACCCACCCCGCCTTGCGCCACAAGAGAGCATCTCGCGCCACCGGGGCGCACCGTTGCACCACATGTGGTGCACTTCGCTCCCCCGCCCCCTGCTTCTGCACCATCACAGCGCCAACCAGCGGTGCACCCCGCCACGGCCGGCACCAGAAAGGGGCGCCCTATATCGAGACGCTTCACTTGCAGGGCTCAGCATGACGGCAGCGGCGAGTACAAGTGTTCCGAGCGCAGCCACCTTTCAGCGACACACGGGGGTGTCTGCTCGGAAGGCAAATGGGAGTCGATATGAAAACATCACCGAGACAAGGCACGTAGCCATGCGTCCACATTCATCCGTTCGTGGAAGACTTCGACAAGTTCGAGTGTCTCGTCCGTCTCGCGCAAGATCAGATAGTGTCGACCTTCACGGAAGTAGCGAAGGTGAGATTCATGGCCAACAGTGCTCGATAGTGTCGAGCATGGCCTGGGATGGGGCGGATGTCCCGCCGCCAGGGATTCAAGGCGGTGAACAAGTTGTGCCGTATACCGCTCGGCTCTCGCCTCGCCGAATTCCGATAGGGTCCAACGAAGAATATCTTTCAGGCTTGCAAGTGCCGCCGGCGCATAAATCAATCACGTCAAGAAGCATCGCCAGTTCGAGCAGCCTCGAGAACACTACCCAGAACTTTTCGTGGATCACCGGTTACACCTTCTCCACGATCAAGCTGCTCAAGCGCGACACCTATTCGAGAGCCGATGAGCGCAATCTCACGACGTTCCTTGACTGCACGCAACCCCGCTCGTAGCACTTCGCTGGCATTGGCGTAATCCCCAGAGGCCACAAGTTCGTCGATAAAACCATCTAGTTCAGGCGTGAGCGCCACGTTTCGAGCATGATTGGCCGGCATACGCCCTCCTATTGACCAGAATACATCTGGTGCAAGATTGGCCAGGGGTGGCCAGATTAGCCACCCCAGCAACCCGACCAGGACCGTCTGCGCGACCGACGTCTCTCGCAACACTTGGCGCGCACTACCTTGAAGACATCGAACCTGAACCGGACTGGGTGTCCCGCCATGAGCCCCCTTGGGACCCGACACGGGGCCAAGCACCAGACCGTTTCAACGACAAGGCTTAGGGCTTGTCTGAAAAGTGCCTGCGCTCGGTAATACGGCGTTAAAAATCGGATCAAAATGCTCATTTACACCCCGTAAACTGCGCTTTCTCACCGATTTTTGCCTTGTCTAACCTTCGCTCGTCGACTTTTCGGACAGCGCCTAGCCCTCGAGCTGTCGCAGCACCTGTTCGGAAAAGGCGCTGCAGCCGGTATCGCCGCCGAATTCCCGGGGCCGATACCGGCCATCGGACAGTACGCCGTCCACCGCTTGACGCAACCGACCGGCGGCGTCAGACAGACGATCGTCGGCGTGCTCCACCGCCAGCCATTCGAGCATCATGGCCCCGGACAACAGGGTGGCGATGGGGTTGGCGGCGTCCTGCCCGGCGATATCCGGGGCGCTGCCGTGGGCCCCCTGGAACAGACCGTGGCGATCGCCCAGTTCGGCAGACGGCGACACCCCCATCCCGCCGACGGTGGCCGCCCCTAGGTCCGAGATGATGTCACCGAACAGATTCTCGGCAACGATCACGTCATAGAAGTCCGGGCGCTTGACCAGGTGTACCGTCATGGCGTCAACGTAGGCGTAGTCGAGTTCGACGTCGTTGAACTCAGCGCCTACCTCGTCGCATACCCGACGGAAGAAGGCGTAGCTTCTGAGGATGTTGGCCTTGTCACAGACGGTAAGCCGCCGCTTGCCGTCCTTCGGTGCGCCCTGACGTCGCCGTGACAGCTCCAGGGCGAAGCGCGCGACTCGCTCGGTGCCCTTGCGGGTGATCACCAGGCTGTCGCTTGCCATCTCGTCTCGCAGCACCACCCCTGCGCCGCGACTGGCGTAGAGGCCTTCGGTGTTCTCGCGCACGATGACATAGTCGATGGTACCGGGCTGATGGTGTCTCAACGGCGACTCGACCCCGGGCAGCAGGCGGATCGGACGCACGTTGGCGTAAAGGTCCAGTCCGAAGCGCAGCTTGAGGTGCAGGTCGTTGCCCACCTCGGTCCCGTCGTCGTAGGTCACCCCCGGCAGCCCGGCGGCGCCATGCAGGATGGCGTGACTGGCCCGACAGGCGTCCAGCGTCGACTGGGGCAGCACCTCGCCGGTCTTGTCATAGTGCCCCGCCCCACCGTCGAGCCAGTCGAAACGTAGCACGTCGCTGCCCAGCAGCGCTTGCAGTACCTGCACCGTGGCGCCCGCGACCTCCGGGCCGATACCGTCACCAGCGATGGTGGCAATTCGATAACTCACAGAGATTCCCTCGTCTTGTTGTTGTCCATTGATGGTGGCCTCGCAGTATCGTGGTGCAGCGATGTTCTATCCATGGGACCTTATGGTCGATGGCGATGGCGATGGCGATGGCTACGTCAGAGATCACGCCGCATGATCAGATCCCTGTCCACCACATCGCCCATCTGAAAACTGTGGGTGCCTACCTCGACAAAGCCCCGGGAGCGATAGAAGGCGATGGCGGGATGATTGTTTTCCCACACGCCCAGCCAGACGAAGGCCCTGGCCTGTTCTCGCGCCTCGGTGATGGCCTTGTCGTACAGCATCTTGCCAAGCCCTCGGCCCTGGGACTCGGCCAGCAGATAGATGCGCTCGATCTCGAGACCATTGTGCTCGCTCAAATCGGTCTGGGCCTCCCCCCAGTTGAGCTTGAGATAGCCGACCGCTACGGGCCCCTTGGCAACGCCCTCGCGCTCCTTTCCCGCTTCACCCGTCTCGCTGCGGCCGGCCTCTTCCAGCAGCCAGAATCGCGACTGTGGGCAGGCCAGCTCGCGCTGAACCCGCCCAAGGTCAAAGGCATCACTCAGATAGCGCTCCATGGTCGCTTTCGAGTAGAAGTCGGCAAAGGTCTGGTAAAAGCTCCTGCGCCCCAGGGCGGCCAGCGTTTCGGCGTCCTCGAGCGTTGCCTGTCTCAGGCAGTCATTCATCTCGCGTCCTTGCTCCATCGTTGTTGCCCCATCGTTGCTGCCCCAGCAGGTGGAATCATCGCTGCTGATCGCCACACAGCACGGCAGCGTCACAAGCCGAACGCCCATCCCCTCGAAGGCCTTCGCGGATGCCCTCGCGTTCTTCCTGAGGCTTGTGCTGACTCGCCTTATGTTTGCCCACCAGGCGCGTCACCTCGAGCTCCACCCCCACAATGCCACGACGCATCCCCTCCAGGTAGTCTTCGGGGGCGTCGTCCACCGCCCAGGGCGCTTCCCGGCCCGCCTCGAAGCGATCGACCAGCGACGTCAGGTGCGAGGTGAGCCAATCGCTTTCACGCTGGAAGGCGAGCCGGCCATGGGCATGCACTACCTGGTAGTTCCAGGTCGGCACCACGCGACCATGGCGGCGCTTGTCGGGATACCAGCCAGGCGAAATATAGGCGTCGGGGCCATGAAAGATCGCCACCGCCTCGATCGCTCCCGCGTCTGCTCGCTCACCCTCACCCAGCCGCCAGAGGGCGTTGGCGCGGGCGATATGGCCACGCAGCACCAGCTTGCCCTGGGACGTCTGCTCGACCATCAGCGGCAGGTGGTCGATACATACCCCCTGGTCACCGTCGGTGACCAGGGTCGCAAAGGGATAGGCTCGGACCACCGCCATCATGGCGTCTTCGTCGGTCATGGCGAAGTGTCTTGGCTGATACAAGGGTCACGTGCTCCTTCAGAGTGGTTGGCATCCATCAATGTTGACTGCGAGAAGTAGAAGTTTAAGTGCCCGCAGGGTCATCCAGGTTCAGGGTATAGGCGTAGAAGGCGTCGTTGCGTTGCCAGTTAAGTGACTCATAGAGCGCCTGGGCGGTGTGGTTGTGGGTCTGGGTATTGAGCGTCAACTGCCCGACACCCTGCTCCCTCGCCAGGTTCGCGGCGGCCGCCATCAGCTCACGGCCGATCCCCTTGCCACGCGCCTCGGGCGCCACGAACAGGTCGGCCAGGGTCCAGCGCGGTCCCACCCGTACCGTGGATAGCGTCGGATAGAGCTGAACGAAGCCTTCGAGCACACCCTCGTTGTCGCTGACCAGCAGGCGCGAGTCGGCGAGCGCGAAGCGCGTCTGGAGAAAGTCGCGGGCAGCCTGGATGTCGCTTTCCTGTGAATAGAACACCCGGTAGCCATCGAGCAGCTCACTCAGGGGTTGTAGATCGGCGATACAGGCAGGACGAACATGGTTCATGAGTCACCTTTCACATTGGCGGTCGTGTGCGCCGGCTGGCCAGAGGCGCACCGGCTCGTCGGGATGACAGGCACCCAGTCTTGCGCAATAGTGGTCCCACCATAAGAACCAATACTGTCCAGAAAAGGGGAACCAGTGCCCAGCCTTCACCGTCACGCCGAGTGGATCACCGAAGCGCTGGCCATGCGCCTGGCGCCACCCGCCGCCGAACCCCCGTCGGGTTCGCTGTCCCAGCGCCTGTACGCGGCCCTGCGCGAGTGGATACAGCAAGGTAACTTGCCCGCCGCCAGCGCCCTGCCCTCGTCTCGACGGCTGGCCGCGGACCTCGGCATCGGCCGCAACACGGTGCTTGCCGCCATGGACCGCCTGGTGGCGGAAGGCTTCGTCGAGGCGCGCCCGGGGGCCGGGCTATTCGTGGCGTCTTTGGCACTGCCCGAACCCAGCCCGTTGCCCGGCGCCCCCATCCAGGCGAGCCGCTGGCATTCTCGGCGAGGTCAGCGCCTGCTAGAGAGCTGCGGCGAGATGGAGGGCTCCCGGGATGCCTTCGCCCCGGGCGTCCCCGCCCTCGATCTGTTCCCGCGCGAGGCGTGGCAGCGCCTGCTACGGCGCCATCGCCACCAGGCCAGCCTGGATGCCTTCGGCTACGCCACCAGCGGCGGGCATCACGCCCTCAAGACGGCGCTGTGTGACTACCTGCGTCTATCGCGCTCGGTCAATTGCCAACCACATCAGATCCTCATTACCCAGGGCGCCCAGCAGGGCTTCGAGCTGATCGCCCGCCTGCTGGCCGACCCCGGTGACAGCGTCTGGGTCGAGGATCCCGGCTATGCCGGTGCCAAGGCCTGCTTCAACATGGCCGGGCTAACGCCCGTCCCGGTGCCGGTGGACGCACAGGGCATGCAGCCTGAGGCTCTCGCCCCAGATAGCCCGCCACCGCGACTGATCTATGTCACCCCCTCGCATCAGTACCCCTGCGGCGTGACGATGCCGGTGGCACGACGTCTCGCCCTGCTCGACTTCGCCCGCCACCACGGCGCGCTGATCATCGAGGACGACTACGACAGCGAATTTCGCTATACCACCGCGCCGGTGGCCTCCCTGCAGGGGCTGGCCGGGGGCGGTCCGGTGCTCTACGTCGGCACCTTCAGCAAGGTACTCTACCCGGGCCTCAGGCTCGGCTACCTGGTACTTCCCGAGGCCCTGGTGGACGACTTTCGCCGCGCCAACGCGCGACTGCACCGGGAAGGCCAGTACGTCTCCCAGTCAGCGCTGGCAGACTTTATCGTCGAGGGACACTTCTCTCGCCACATCGCGCGCATGCGCCACTGCTATCGACAGCGCCAGGCATGCCTGCGCGAGGCCCTGGCGCCTGCCGTAGAGCAAGGACTTGAACTGTCGGCCGGCCAGGCCGGCATGCACCTGGTGGCAAGGCTCGCCTCACGGGCACAGGAGCAACGCCTGATCGAGCGCGGACGGCGCGAGGGCGTCACCCTGTCGCCGCTATCGGGTCACTACCTGGCGCCTGACGCCATGCCTGGGCTGGTGCTGGGCTACGCCGGCTCGACACCGGAGCGGATCGCCGAGGCCGGCGGCTGGCTGGCCAGGGCCTGGATCGATGACCGACAACACCAGCCAGCGGGCTGATATGCCTCCGCATACGCCCGCACGGTCATGATGCACACAAAAAAAGGGCGCCCCATCGGGGCGCCCAAGGTCGTTAGTCGAGTCGAGCCCGAAGGCCTTCTTCAACCACCGGGAGCGGGGTCGCTCAATCGCCCGGTGTGGTGTGGCCGGTCTGAACCTCCATGCGCTTTCTCAGGATCGGGCCGACAATGTACGGCAGGATCAGGCCGAGACCGGCGAACAGCCACAGGCCGATGGCCAGGCCGCTGTCCCACAGGATCGTCCAGTCGCCGTCGGAGATGTCCATGGCGTGGCGCAGGTTCTTCTCCATCTCCGGGCCAAGCAGCAGACCCAAGATCACCGGCACCAGTGGGATCTCGAGCTTCCTGAGGATGTAGCCACCGACCCCGAAGGCCACCATGAAGTACAGATCAAAGGTGGTGTTGGAGATCGAGTAGATGCCGACGAAGGCCACCATGGTGACGATCGGCAGCAGGTACATCGGCGGCACCGACAGCAGCTTGACGAAGATACCGACCAGCGGAATGTTGAGCACCAGCAGCAGGAAGTTGCCGATCAACAGCGCCGCGATCACCCCCCACACGATGTCCGCGTTCTGAGTGAACATCAGCGGGCCAGGGGTGATATTCAGCGAGATCAGCAGCGCCAGCAGCACCGCGGTGGTGCCGCTGCCCGGGACGCCCAGGGTCAGCATCGGCACCAGGGCACCGCTGGAAGCGCCGTTGTTGCCAGCCTCGGGGCCGGCCACGCCGCGCGGGTCACCTTCACCGAAGTAGCCCTTCTTGCCGACCACCTTCTTCTCGAGGGTGTAGCCGATAAAGCTGCCCAGCGAAGCACCGGCCCCCGGCAGTACGCCGGCGATAAAGCCGAGGATGCCGCCACGGATGCTCGAAGGCATGATGCCCTTGATGTCGGCCCAGGAAAGCTTGAGCTTGTTGACCTTGATGGTCTTCTTGCCCTTGCCGGCACGGTCCTCGATAAAGAACAGAAGCTCCGAGATGGCGAACAGGCCGACGATGGCGATGATGAAGTCGACACCCTCGTAAAGTTCGAGCACCTGGAAGGTGTAGCGCTGCACCCCGGTATTGTCGATACCGATGGTCGCGATCATCAGACCGATGCAGGCGGCCACCACGGTCTTCATCGGGTTCTTGCCGGTGATACCGCCAAGGGTCGCGAAGGCCAGCAGGAACAGCGCGAAGTATTCCGCAGGACCAAAGGTCAGGGCGAAATCGGCCAGGATCGGCGCCAGCAGGATCAGGCCCACGGTGGCGATCAGGCTGCCCATGAAGGAAGCTATGGCGGAGATCGCCAGGGCCTCGGCGGCCTTGCCCTTCTGGGCCATCGGATAGCCGTCGAGGCAGGTCATCATGGCCGGCTCGTCACCGGGAATATTCAACAGAATCGACGAGATACGCCCGCCGTACATGGCGCCAGCGTAGACCGCAGTGAGCATGATCAGGGCGGTCTCGGGCTTGAGCCCAAGGGTAAAGGCCAGCGGGATCAGGATCGCCACACCGTTGGCCGGGCCGAGTCCGGGCAGCGCGCCGATCAGGGTGCCGAGAAAGGCGCCCAGCAGCGCAAACATCAGGTTATGCGGGGCGAGCGCCACCCCGAAGCCATCGATCAGGTAGCCAAGGGTTTCCATCAGCCCACCTCCAGGAAGGACAGCACACCCAGGGGCAGGGGCAGGTCCAGCGCAAAGTTGAAGATCAGAAATACCACCACGCCGGAAATACCGCCGACGATGAAGGCCTTGACCGGCGGCGCGCCCATGCGCCAGCACAGGGTGCCCACCGCCAGCAGGGTCGCCAGGATGAAGCCGAGCGGCTGCAGCAGGGCCGCGTAGAGCACCAGCACCACCAGGGCGATGATCAGCTCGACGCCGGTGCGGCTCCAGGGCCAGGCATTGTCAGGATCCGGGCGCACCACCATGTACAGGCTGGACAGCCCCAGCACCACGGCCAGCAGGTAGGGGAAGGTTTCGGGGCCTACCGCCTCGGCCCCGCCAAAGGGTTCGGGAAACTGGGTGGCGCCCCAGCCGTACGCGACGGCCAGGACGATCATCAAGACCCCGAATACGCGGTCGTTGAACATGCTCATTGCTGGATCAGTCCGATATCTTTGGAGAGCTGGTTGATGTCGGCGATCTGCTCCTTGACGAAGGTCTCGAACTCACCGGCGCTCATGTGGAACGGCATCAGGCCGTTGCTTTCCATGACGTCCTTCCACTCCTGGCTCTCGTAGATGGTGTCCATGGCGTCGACCCAGTACTGCTTGGCGTCTTCAGGAATATCCGCCGGCATGTAGAAGCCGCGCCAGTTCGGACCCACGGCGTCGATGCCCTGCTCCTTGGCGGTGGGGATCTCGCTGAACTCGCCCGGCAGACGCTCCTCGGACAGTACCGCCACCACGCGCAGGTCTCCGGACTCCATGAAACCCTGGGCCTCGGTGATGTCACCGGTGAAGGCGTCCACGTGGCCGCCGACCACCTGGGTCATGGCCTCGCCGCCGTTGTTGTAGGACAGGTAGGGGATCCTCGGCAGGTTCTCGACGCCGGCGGCCTGAGCCGCGATCAGCACCTTGAGGTGATCCCAGCCGCCCTTGGCGCTGCCACCGGCGAACTTCACCGCACGCGGGTCTTCCTTGATCGCGTCCATGATGGCGTTGAGGTCCTGGTACTCGCTGTCGGCGCTGACGGCGATGACCCCATAGTCCGCCCCTAGGGCGCCGACCCAGTTGACCATGTCGGCGGTCATTCCCGGGAACTGCCCCTGGGCCAGGCGTGTGGTGGTGGCGGTGGAAGCCGCGACCAGCAGCTGGTCATCACCGGCGCGCTTGCTGACGGTGTGAGCGTAAGCCACGCCACCACCGGCACCGGCCATGTTGACGGTCTGAACACCGCGCGGCACCAGGTCCAGCTCTTCGAGCACGGTACCGACGCTGCGGCAGGTGAAGTCCCAGCCGCCGCCCGGGTCGGCAGGCGCCAGGCACTCGACCTTGCCTTCGGGCTCAAAGGCAACGGCAGTGCTGGCTGCACCGGTGATGGCAGCGATGGCGATCAGTTTGACTGGCGTGTTCATGGACATGACGAAGTCCTCTGTTGTTGTCTGCTGACAGGAGGCACGAGCCGACATCCCGTCGCGATTGACGCCGAGACGGCGCCGAGATTTCCACTTGTTGGAAACTGACACCTGGCTTACAATTCTGTAAGGCAGAACGTCGTTCCCTTGGATGGAAAGCTAAGCCCGGACAGCATCCGGGTCAACGCGCGATCGCGTAATTCCGACCAAAGTTGAATGCCAGCGACATCATTCGCTATCACCGACAGGAAGGTTCACATGGCACAGGATCGCGTCGAGGCGGTCGAACGGGCCCTCTCGGTCCTGGAGGTCTTCGATACTCCTCAGGATAGTTTCAGTCTGGCAGAACTGGCCGACGCCACCGGCTTCTACAAGAGCACCCTGCTCAGGCTTCTGGCCTCGCTGGAACGCTTCGACTACACCCAGCGTGGAGAGGATGGCCGCTGGCGCATTGGCGGTGCTCCGGTGCGCCTCGCCCGTCGCCACGCCCCCAGTCGCGATCTCGCGGCGCTGATCCAGCCGCTGCTCGACGGCCTGGCGCGACAACTCGGCGACACCGCCAGCCTGCTCGAGGTGACCGCCGGCGTGGTTCACTGTCGCCTGGCCGCCCTGCCCGATCAGAGCCTGCGCCATGACCTTGTTCCCGGCAGCCAGTGGCCCCTTCGCGACACCGACGCTCCGGCGCCGGCCCTTGCGGGAGGCATCATGGTGTGTCGGCGGCTGCCACTGGAAGGTCGTCACGAACTCTGGCTGGCCCTGTCCGGGCCCGAGGGACGGTTGGACACACAGGCCGCCGCGACACGGCTCGACGAGGCGGTGACACAGTTGATCGATCAGCGGGACACCCAAGGGAGGCGCGCATGACACTGCTGCTGGTGGAAGACGATCGGCTTCTGGCCGAGACCCTGGTCGATGCCCTCGGCATCGCAGGCCACGAGGTTGTGCATCTCGACAACGGCATCGACGCCCGCGACCGCCTCCAGGGAAATCACCGACTGGACATGGTACTTCTGGATCTGAACCTTCCTGGGCTCGGCGGCCTGGAGGTGCTGGAGGCGTTGAGGCGCCACGACAGCTCGACCCCGGTGCTGATTCTCACCGCTCGCGGCGCGGTAGAAGATCGCGTGCGAGGGCTCGACCTGGGTGCCGATGACTACCTGGCCAAGCCCTTCTCGCTGGAGGAGCTGGAGGCCCGGGTACGCGCCCTGATGCGTCGCCGCGCCCCCTCCGGCCTGATCACCGTGGGCGAACTCAGCTTCGATAGCCTGGCCCAGCGCTTCAGCCTGGGCGACGAGGCGTTGGCACTGCCTCCGCGAGAGCAGCGCCTGCTGGGGTGCCTGATGCGACACGCCGGCCAGCCGGTGGACAAGGCTACCCTGGTGCGTGAAGCCTTCGGCGAGGAGGAACTCGGCGACAATGCCATCGAGGTCTACGTGCATCGTCTGCGCAAGCGCCTTCAGGGGCATCGAGTGAACCTGCGCACGGTGCGCGGTCTCGGCTACCTGCTGGAAGCACCATGAGCGGGGATTCACTGCACCGCCGACTGTTGACCTGGCTGCTGCTGCCGATGCTGATCGTCGGCTCGGTGGTGCTGTGGCGGGCCTGGCTGGACGCTCGCCAGACCGCCGACCGGGCCTTCGACCGACTGCTCGACGCCGCCAGTCTGTCGATCGCCGAACAGGCCCAGTGGCAGGACGATCGCCTTTGGCTCGATCTGCCCCCGGCGGCCCTGGAAATGCTCGCCTCGCGCCACGACGAACGGGTGTTCTATACCCTGGTGGACGCTCGCGGTGAGCGGGTCACCGGTAACGCCAACCTGCCCGGCATCGAAGGCGCCGCCCAGGACGCAAGCGACGTCGTCTATGGCGACGTTGACTACCACGATATGCCTCTGCGCCTCGGCGTGCGCCGCTCTCGGCTTGAGGACTGGCGCCTGCGCGAGCCCTTCGAGATCCGGGTCGCCCACACGCGCGAGGGGCGCGACGCGCTCAGCGGCGAGCTGTTTCGCCAGAGCCTCGCCTACCTGCTGGCGGTGGCGGTGCTGTCGGTGGCCGCCCTGCTGATCGCCATTCGCCTGGCGCTGGCACCGCTGACACGACTGCGACGCCAGATACGCACCCGTGATCCGCGCACCCTGGCACCGCTGGAATTGCCGCTGCCGCGAGAGCTGGCCGAGCTGCGCGACACCGTCAACGAGCTGCTGGCACGGATGCGTCGGGTCAAGGCCAACCAGGAACGCTTTATCGGCGACGCCTCGCATCAGCTCCGCACCCCCCTGGCGGGGCTTTCCGCCCGGGCCGAACTGGCCCTGCGCCAGGACGACCCCGCCATCTGGCACTCGGCCCTGGGCGCCATGCAGACCACCAGCCAGAGCGCCTCGCGCCTGGCCATGCAACTGCTGTCACTGACCCGCCTGGACAATCCCGAGTACCAGCCCGAACTGGCCCCCACCGATCTGGTTCAGGTCGCCCGTGAGGCGGTGATGGCCCATTGGCAACGCTGTCAGCGCGTCGGCGTCGACCTTGGACTGGAAGCGCCAGAGGCACCGGTGCACGTGCGGGGGCTCGACTGGCAGCTGGGCGAGGCGCTGGCCAACCTGATCGACAACGCCTGCCACTACGGTGCCAGGCACATCACCGTCGAGGTCAGCGCCGACCCGATCGCGCTGGCGGTCGTCGATGACGGCCCGGGCATCCCCCACGAGCGTCGACTGCTGGTACTGCGCCCCTTCCACCGCGGTGAGCACACCAGCGAAGGCTCGGGTCTGGGCCTGGCCATCGTCGACGGCATCGCCCGCACCCACGGCGCTCGACTGAGCCTCGGTGACGCCCGGGAAGCACCACCGCCGGGCCTGCGAGTCAGCCTGCAATTCGGCGAAGGCGTCGACAAGGGATCGACGTCCGCCCCTTCACGGAGCCAGCCATGATATCCCGCACCCTTGCGCTGCCCCCCTGGATGACCGCCGTTGTCACGCTGGTGGCGTCGCTGGCGCTGTGGTCGCTTCTGCCTGATGAGTCCCTGGCGCAATCCATACCCGAGGCAGGGGCCGACTCCCCCCTCGAGGCATACCCGGGGAACGCCTCGCAGCAGCCAGCCTACGATGAGGTCACCTTCGAAGGTACAGGAGAGTCGTCAGATGCGCTGGTGATCCACGCGGCCCTGGATATCCCCTACGCCCTGCCGCTACTCGAGGACTTCCATCGTCGTAATCCGCGCTACACCATCACCTACCGCAACTTCTCGACGCTGGACGTGCATCAGCGCTTTCTCGACGCCCCGGCAGAGGCCGATGTGGTCATCTCGTCGGCCATGCCCTGGCAGTACCTGCTGGTCAACGAGGGTCACGCCCAGAGCATCGACACCGCCATCACCCAGCGCTGGCCGGACACGGCCAAGTGGCGTCAGGAGCTGTTTGCCTTTACCTTCGAACCCATCGTGATGGTGGTCAGCCGCCGTCTCGAGCAGCGCCTCGGCCCCGTCGACAGCCGCGCCGATCTGCTCGGCCTGCTGGCCGAGGCGCGCTCGCCGCTGCAAGGACGCCTGGTCACCTACGACCCCACCTCCAGCGGCGCCGGCTACACCTACGCCATCGAGGAGTCACGCCTGTCCCCGCGCTACTGGGACCTTGTGGCGGCGCTGGGCAAGGCAGATACCGCCCTGGTGAATACCACAGGCGCCATGCTGGAAGGCCTCAGGCAGGGTCGCTACGACATCGCCTACAACGTGCTGGGCAGCTATGCCCGGGAAAGGATCGCCGATGACCCCGAGCTCAGGCTGGTGATTCCTGACGACTATGCCCTGGTCATTCGACGTCTGGCCTTCGTGCCTCGCCAGGCGCCGCACGCGGGGGCAGCGCGCCGCTTTATCGACTACCTGCTGAGCGCCGACGGCCAAAGGGTCATCGCCGAGGCCGGCGAACTCGGCGCCCTGCACCCCCAACTGGATGGCCCGGGCACCGCCACCGCCATGCGCCGCGACTACCCTGACGGCCTGAGGCCGATTCCTCTGAGCCCCGGCTTGCTGGCGACCCTCGATGAGTTGAAGCGCACCGCCCTGCTCGCCCGCTGGCAGCGCGAATTTCACGATCAGCCGGTCGATACCCGGGCGATCGAGCAGTTCTCGCGGTGACGATGCGCCCTGCTATCGTTGCGCAGACACGACAAGGCCCGCCAGGCTTGCCTGGCGGGCCTTGGTCGATCACCTGCGATCGCACATCTTCGTTTCGACGTACCGATGCTTGTGGCCCCTGTTGGTGCCCCGGGTCACGCTCCGGGCAGGTAGGTCAGAAGGACCGGCGCGGTGCCGCGCTTGAGCATGCCTAGCTCGCGGGCGGCACGCTTGGACAGGTCGATGACCCGTCCCTTGACGAAGGGGCCGCGGTCATTGATCTCGACCTCGACGCTCTGGCCGGTATCACGACGGGTGACCAGCACCTTGGTACCGAAGGGAAGACTGCGATGGGCGGCGGTCAGCGCCTGCTGGTCGAAGGACTCGCCGCTGGCGGTTCGACGCCCCTGGAAGCGATCACTGTAGTAGGAAGCCTGGCCGCGCTGGGAAGCAACCTCTCCGTCGTCACGGGCCATTGCCGGCGCGCTCGCAAGCGACGCCATGGCCAGAACAACGGCGGCCGCCCAGGCGGCCATGGTCGATCGACCGGACAGCATACGACGCAGAGAAATGGACAACATCATCTTCACCTCAGGTGACCCGCGAGACGCGGGGATTCAGAGCCTGGTGCGAAGTCTCCAGCGATGGCGCACGTTCAATCCGAAGAACGTTCTCGGGGTGACGGATGCTTGCCGTGCATCCACCCACGACTCCCCGCTTGCGCATGATCGAACCAGGCCAGTTGCTCGTGCAGCGAAACCACGCTGCCGACGATGATCAAGGTGGGCGGTCGAATGATATCCCGATCATTCAACTTCGGCAAATTAGCCAAGCTGGATAGATGGACGCGCTGGCGCTGGGTAGTTCCCTGCTCGACCAGCGCCACCGGGGTGTCCGGACTCAGTCCCTCGCCGATCAGGCCCTGGCTGATGTAGTCGAGGCTGCCAAGCCCCATGTAGAACACCAGCGTCTGACCGGGGCTTGCCAGCGCCCGCCAGTCGAGTTCGCAACCCCCTTCCTTCAAGTGCCCGGTGATAAAGCGCACCGACTGGGCGTGATCACGATGGGTCAAAGGGATGCCGGCGTAGGCGCTGCAGCCGGAAGCCGCGGTGATGCCCGGTACCACTTCCACCTGAACGCCTTCGGCCACCAGGGTCTCAAGCTCCTCACCACCACGACCGAAGATGAAAGGGTCGCCCCCCTTGAGCCTGACCACACGCTTGCCCTGACGAGCCCAGTCGACCAGCGAGCGATTGATGTCCTGCTGGGGCAGGCTGTGATCGGAGCGAGCCTTGCCGACGTAGTAGCGATCCGCCGATGCCGGCACCAGCGCCAGGATTTCCTCACTGACCAGTCGATCGTGCAGCACCACCTCGGCCTCGCACAGTCGCCGCCAGGCTCGCAGGGTCAGAAGCTCAGGATCGCCGGGACCGGCACCGACGAGACTCACGCTACCGGCCGGAAAGCCACTGTGGGCAGGCAACTGGGAAGGGCTCATGACGGTGGACTCCAGAGTGAACAACGGGCGATGACAACGGGCATCATTATGCCATGCCGGAATTAAACGTCCACTTCGTTATTACCAAAAACACACTTCATTGCTGCTGCAAGGCGTCGTCACCCCACACCAGAGCGCCGCCTTCCCCGACGGGGAAAGCGGCGCTCTGGCGGCTTTGGCAGGGTCAGTGGGGTGACTGTCTTACCCCTTGGCGCTCAGCGTCCGCCGCAGCCTCGGGCTGAGGGTTTCACCGAGACCGGTCATCACGACCAGGATCAGTGCCAGCCACAGCCAGTGGGCGGCGAAATCTACAGCGACGATGCCCAGCGCATCGACGAAGATCACCAGGATGCCCAGGGGACTGACGTAGCGCACCATGAACAGCCACAGGGCGTGCATGCCCGCCGGCAGGTCCAGCTCATCGCGTACCGCTTCGCTCTTGAGGAAGAAACCGGCCAGCAGCGCCATGCCGAGTCCGCCCAGCGGCATCATCAGACGCGAGGTGAGGAAGTCGAGCCAATCGAAGAAGTGCTTGCCGGCCAGTGTCCAGTCGGCACCGATATTGAACGACAGCATCGCCAGGGTGCTCATCAGCCACAGCACGATGCCGGTGCCCCAGGCGGCCGCCTTGCGGCTGATACCCTTGTTGTCGTTGAGCCAGGACACCGTGGCCTCGACCATCGAGATCGAGGAGGTCAGCGCCGCCATCGACAGCATGATGAAGAACAGGATGCCAAACAGCGTGCCCATCGGCATCGCCTGGAACGCCAGCGGCAGGCTCATGAAGATCAGGCCGGGCCCGCTGTTGGGCTCCATGCCGTTGGCGAAGATCACCGGGAAGATCGCCAGCCCCGCCATCAGCGCCACCAGGGTATCGGCCACCGCGACTGTCAGGGTGGTACGACCGATGGAAGCACGTCTCGGCAGGTAGCTGCCGTAGGTGAGGATGGCCCCGGAGGCCAGTGACAGGGTAAAGAAGGCATGGCCCATGGCGGCCAGCATGCCTTCGCTTGACAGACTGGAAGCCTTGAAGTCGAACAGGAAGTGGACGGCCTGACCGAAGCCACCGGAGAACATGCCGTAGACGATCATGATCAGCAGCATGATCACCATGCCCGGCATCATCCAGCCGACGCTCTTCTCGATGCCCTGCTGCACCCCCTTGCCGACGATCACCATGGTGGCCACGGTCACCAGGGTGCTCCAGCCGCCGAGGCTGAAGGGGTTGGCATTGTTGGCGCCGAAGATGGCCGCCATGTCATCGACGCTGGAACCGACCAGTCCGCCGGAGATCATCTTCCACAGGTAGGCGAAGGACCAGCCGGCGACCACCACGTAGAAACTCAGGATCAAGAAGCCGCAGAGCATCGCCATCCAGCCGAACAGCGACCACAGCGAACTGCCCCCTGATTCCTTGACTACCCGGCGAATGGCGTCGATAGGGCTGCCCCGACCACGCCGCCCCAGGGCGATCTCGGTCATCATGATGGGCACACCGACCGACAGGATACAGACCAGGTAGACCAGCACGAAGGCGCCGCCGCCGTACTCTCCGGTCATGTACGGAAATTTCCAGATATTGCCCAGGCCCACAGCGGAGCCGGTCGCGGCCAGAACGAAGCCCCAGCGGCCTAGCCACTGGGTGCGAGAGGGTTCATTGGTTGTCATGACTCACCAGAGATCGCTTGCGCACTTTTGTTTGTCCACCATGGCGGTGGCGCCCTGAAAACAGCCTGAAACAGCACAGACCCAGGGCATCCAGCGCGCCATTGTGACGGATTTTGTTGTGATTGGGCAGGCCGACGACGCAAAGTCGCGGCCAAGGGCCTACCTGGCGAAGGATCCGCTGCCGCTCACCTGGCCGACAAGACGCCAGTGACGACAGCGGCTGTAGCCGACCGACGTCAGTCGGCGTCGAGGACACCGCGGCGAATCTGATCTTCCTCGATGGATTCGAACAGCGCCTTGAAGTTGCCCTCGCCGAAGCCATCGTTACCCTTGCGCTGGATGATCTCGAAGAAGATCGGACCGATCACGGTCTCGGTGAAGATCTGCAGCAGCACCCCCTGATCCGGACCGCCATCGATCAGCAGACTCAACTCACGCAGATCCTCGACCCGCTCTTCGTGGTTGGGCACCCGCACATCGACCTTCTCGTAGTAGGTGTCGGGGGTGGACAGGAAGCGAATGCCGTTGGCCTTCAACGCGCGCACCGTGGCGTAGATGTCGTCGGTGGCCATGGCCAGGTGCTGGATGCCCTCGCCGTTGTACTCGCGGATAAACTCGGCGATCTGGGAGTTGTCGTCGGCGGACTCGTTGATCGGGATATGCATCTTGCCGCAGGGTGCGGTCATGGCGCGGGAATGAAGCCCGGTCTTCTTGCCCTCGATGTCGAAATAGCGATTCTCACGGAAGTTGGCGATACGGGTATAGAAGTCGGCCCAGGGGTCCATCTGGCCCCGCGCCACGTTGTGGGTCAGGTGATCCAGCACCTTGAGACCAACGCTGTTGTCCTGAGCCGAGGTGCCGGCGATGGGCTCGAAGTCGATGTCGTAGATGGTACGTCCCTGTTCGTCGACCCGATCATCGACGAAATACAGCAACGAACCACCAATACCCTCCACCGCCGGAATGCCGACCTCGCCAGCACCGACAGGGTTATCGACCTGACGGGCGCCCTGATCGATGGCGTAGGACAGTGCCTGACGAGCATCCGCTACCTTCCACGCCATGGCGCAGGCGCCCGGACCGTGAATCTCGGCGAACTTGGCGGCGTGACTGCCGGGTTCCGCGTTGAGCACGAAGTTCACCCCCTCCTGCTGAAACAGGGTGACCCGCTTCGAGCGGTGGCGGCGCGTCTCGGTAAACCCCATGGCGAGAAACAGCTCGCGCAGGGCGTCGATGCCAGCCTGATCCGGGGCGCTGTATTCGACGAACTCGAAGCCATTGGTGCCGATGGGGTTGTGGGTATCGATGGGAGCGACTGCGGTCATGTGGGCCTCCGTCATTGTGATTGTCACTCCCCATCCTAGGCTCCTCGACACGCGCCCCCCATCCCCCCGGAGCGGCTTGAGGTGGTAGCGCACACGCCCCGGCGTCGGCCCGCTGTAGCGCTGGCGTGACACCCCGTGTGCGCTCTGCACCCCAGGCGTCACGAAATCCTTACACGACGTCACGCTGGCATGACAGGCTGCCTATCGCTGGGACCTTTACACCGTCAGCGTCACCAGCTGCCACGCCACCAGCAGCATGATCACGGCGATGATCCCATCCACCCACTGCCATGCCCTCGGACTCTTCAGCCGCGGTGCCAGGGCGCCGGCGGCGCTTACCAGACCGAAGAACCAGACAAAGGAAGCAATGGTCGCCCCCACGTAGAACCCCACCGGGCTCTCTTGCAGCGAACCGATGGCGCCCAGCATAACCAGGGTGTCCAGATAGACCTGGGGGTTGAGCAGCGTCACCGCCAGGGTCGCCAGCACCACCTGGGCAAGGCTGGCACTGGAGGCAGACGATGCAACGTCCATGCCCCTGGGCCGTCGAACCCGACCAATGGCCAGCCAGGCCTGCCAGGCAAGGAAGGCGGCGCCGCCGTAGCGCGCCAACAACATGGCCCCTTCACTCTGGGCGATCAGGGCGCCGAGGCCCATCACCCCCAGGCCGATCAGCACGGCATCGCACAGGGCGCAGATCCCCGCCACCCACCAGACGTGTTGTCGCCTCAGTCCCTTGGACAACACAAAGGCGTTCTGCGCGCCGATGGCGATGATCAGTCCCGCTCCGGTGCCCACGCCCTGGATCAGTGAAAGCCACATGGTCTGTCCTTCCTCACGATGATTGTCGACGCTGCGCCGATGTCGGGCGCTGCTGGATGTGGCAGAGACTAGGGCAAGCTGGTAAATAAGAGAAATCACTTCTCCCACTGCCTCATTACCATTTCTTATACTCAAGGACATGGATAGACGCCCATGCTGGACTACAAACTGCTCGATGCACTGGCCGCCGTGCTGACCCACCAGGGCTTCGAGCGCGCGGCCCGCGCGCTGGGGCTGACCCAATCGGCGGTATCCCAGCGCATCAAGCTGCTGGAGGCTCGCCTGGGACAGCCGGTGCTGGTGAGGGGCTCCCCGCCGACACCGACCGAACTGGGTCAACGGCTTTTGAACCACGTCCAGCAGGTACAACTGCTGGAGGGCGAGTTGATCCAGGATGCACCGCAGCTGGCACTGGGCCACCGTCAGCTACGTATCGCCATCAATGCCGATAGCCTCGCCACCTGGTGGCCGGGCGCCATCGCCGGCTACCTCAAGCATCAGGCGATTACCCTGGATCTGGTCATCGAGGATCAGGAGGTCGGACTTGAACGCATGCGCCTGGGCGAAGTGGCTGCCTGCCTGTGCGCCAGCGACATGCCGGTTCAGGGCGCCAGGGTCATCGCCCTGGGCGTGATGCGCTACCGCGCCCTGGCGAGTCCCGACTTCATGGCCCGACACTGCCCCCAGGGCGCGGACGCCGGTTCTCTGGCCCAGGCGCCGGCCATCATCTTCGGGCCCAACGATCAACTGCAACACCGCTTCATGGCGGCCCATGGCGTCAACGGCCCCTTCCCGCACCACCGCTGCGCCAGCGTCGAGGGATTTCTGCGCCTGGCCCACGCGGGCCTCGGCTTCGGGCTCATTCCCGAAATCCAGGCGTATCGGGAGCTCTCGACGGGGGAGCTTGAGGACGTGGTGCCGGGCTGGCATCTGGACGTACCGCTTTACTGGCACTACTGGCGCCACGGCGGCGAGCCGCTGGAGCGACTCGGCCGCCACCTGGCCGACCAGGCCGGTCACCATCTGTTGCCACCTGCGGACTGACGGGGCCCGGCTAGGTACGCGCCCCGTCTCATGCAGCGATCAGCGTCGCGAGGTCGGGGCAGGCGGTAAAGTGTGCTTTCGAAGTGAGCCGTCAGTCACCCAGGCGTCGTGCCACGCTCTCGACCTTGTCTGCCATGCTCTGATCGCGGTCGGTCCGGGTACCGAGTTTCAAGGTGGTGGTGATGCGTGGCGCCCCCATCTCGTGCACCACCTCATGGCAGCGCTTGACCACCGCCATGACCTCGTCCCAGGGGCCTTCGATATTGGTGCCATAGGCGTGCATCTGGTGGCTGAGACCGGACGCCTGGATCTCCCGCTGGCAAGCGGCCACGTGGTCGGAGACCGAAACGCCCACACCCAGGGGGACCACGCAAAGATCGACGATAACGTGCATAACTTAAGCCTCCTTGATTCTGTGCCAACCCGCCCGCGTTCTTCGCTGGAAAGGCATGCCAGCTGAACTATGCTGTTTTGCAACAATAAAGATAGCCGAAGGTGATTCAGGCCCCTGCCGAGGTGGCGGACCTGGCCTCACTTCGGAGCGGGCAACTCTCCTGCCCGCTTCTCGTTTCCTCGGACATGCCGCCTGCACGGACACCAGGAGGCCACATGACCAGCGACGCCCGCCCCCATCCCATCGCACTGCCGAACAATCGCCCTCGACGGATCATCGAGCAGTTGCTCGAGGGCTCGGGCATTCGCCTCAACGGACCTGAACCCCACGATATCCAAATCTATCATCCCGATCTGTTCGCCCGCATCCTGCACCAGGGCACGCTGGGGCTCGGGGAAGCCTACATGGATGGCTGGTGGGAGGCGCGGCGTATCGACCAGCTTGCCCATCGGCTACTGCGCCACGGTCTGGGCCAACGCTCGCGTAGCGCCGCGAGCCACCTCTTCTATCGCCTGCAGGCGGGCTTCTTCAACCTCCAGAGTCGCGCCCGAGCCTATCAGGTCGGCGAGGTTCACTACGACCTCGGCAACGACCTGTTTCGGTATATGCTGGACGACACCATGTGCTACTCCTGTGGCTACTGGCGCCAGGCAACGACGCTGCATCAGGCCCAGCTCGCCAAGCTCGATCTGGTCTGTCGAAAGCTGGCCCTGCGCCCTGGCATGCACCTTCTCGACATCGGCTGCGGCTGGGGCAGCCTGGCCGAGCACGCCGCCCGTCACTACGGCGTCAGCGTGACCGGCATCACCATATCCCGGGAGCAGGTGGCACTGGCCAGGGAGCGCTGCCAGGGCTTGCCCGTCGATATCCAGTTGGCCGACTACCGCGACCTGCAAGGCCAGTACGACCGGATCGCCTCGATCGGCATGTTCGAACACGTAGGACAGCGCAACTACACGACCTTCTTTCGGACGGTGGCCGACCTGCTGCCGGATGACGGGCTCTTCCTGCTGCATACCATTGGCTCCAATACTTCTCGCATCACCGCAGACCCCTGGATCCATCGCTACATCTTTCCCAACGGCGTGTTGCCGTCCGCCCGCCAGATCTGCCAGCACAGCGAGGAGATGTTGATGGTGGAAGACTGGCAGAACTTCGGCTCCGACTACGATCCCACCCTGCTGGCGTGGCTTGCCAACCTTGACGCCTGCAGGCATGACATTGCACGTCACTACAACACACGGCACTACAACGAACGCACCTATCGGATGCTGCGCTACTACCTGGCGATCTGTGCCGGAGCCTTCCGTGCCCGCTACCTGCAACTGTGGCAGGTAGTCTTTTCCAGGGGGCGAGAGCTTCGCTATGACGCACCCCGGTGACCGCGAAGTTGCCGGAAATGCGCGCGCTTTCGGTGAATCATGACGGGAACCTGCCTAGTCACTCTCGCTGCGGCATATCCTTGATCAAGCCCTCACGCCGATGTCTGCCGATAGATCAGCTCCCGGCTCCACGGCCACAACGCCCGCTATCAGCGGCCTAGCGAGAACGTTCAAGCCTTTCCTCCCTATGGCGCAATCCATAAATGCAGAATTTTGTCTGATATTTCTTAGTCCCTTGGACTGATATACCCGCAATGCCCTGCCTTTAAGATGGTGGTGAAGGCCCGATACCTCGGGTTGACCCGCCATCCCGTGGCCAAGGACTGCCTGCTATGGAAGATCGTGACCCGCCGTCACCCTCCCCGACCTGCAATGAAAGCGCGAGTCTTGCCTGTCTCAAGCGTGTCCCGGGGGTGCTGTTCACCCTGAAGCGAGACGCTCGCGGCCGCCTGCAGCTTCCCGCCCTGACAGGTGAAGACCCGATGACGGCTCGCCTTGAGCCACTGCTGTCGATCAATGACGTGCGTCAGCGGCTCGGCGATCTGCTGGGTGACGCCTATGGTGAATTCATCCGGGCCATCGAACACTCTGCGCACTGGCTGTCGCCGGTATCCACGCGACTGCGCCTGCCGATCGGCGAACTCACCCCGCACTGGTATTCGCTGGAGGCACTGCCGGAGCGCTCGGACGAAGGCATCCTGTGGCACGGCCTGCTGGTGGACATCGAGGATCAGGTCGCCGAAGAGCAACGTCTTCGCTACCTGTCCGGCACCGACGAACTCACCGGGCTGACCAACCGACGTTCGATGATGGGACACATCGACAAGATCGCCTCCATGTCCAACCGCCATGGCACGCCGCTATCGCTGTTGCTGATCGACCTGGACCACTTTGCCCTGATCAACGACACCTGGGGGCGCGGACTCGGTGATCGGGTGCTCTGTCAGATCGCCGCCCTGGCATCCAGCCAGTTGCGCCAGGAGGACATGCTGGCACGCATGGGCAGCGACGAATTCGCCCTGCTGCTGCCGATGACACCCGCTGGCAGAGCGCGCGAGCTGGCGGAGCGCCTGCGCGAGAGCATCTCTCGTCAGGACTTCGGCATCGGTCGCCACAAGGTCACCGTCAGTATCGGTGTCTCCGACTTTGTTCGCGGCTTGAGCAGCGCGCAACTGATGCAGCAGGTCCACACCAACCTGATGGAAGCCAAGCAACAGGGCCGCGATCGCGTGATCCAGCGCTGGCTGCCCCAGGGATCATCCTGACACCGCCAGCTGAGCTGGCACGTCGTCGCTTCATGCCGGTGACTGTTTTGGGTACCCTTGCCCCCGATCCTGCCGCTGTCACAGGGCCCGCCATCAGGGAGCCAGCATGTCCACCACCATCGACCAGACCCTCGAGAACGTCTTCGGCCACCGCCACTTCAGGCCAGGACAGCGGGAGACCATCAACGCCATCGCAGAAGGCCGCAGCGCAGCGGCGATCTTCCCGACCGGCTCGGGCAAGTCGCTGTGCTATCAGCTGCCGGCATTGCACCTGCCCTACCTCACCCTGGTGGTATCCCCTCTACTGGCGCTGATGCAGGACCAGCTGGCGACGCTGACCTCGCGCGGTATCGCCGCCGCCAGCATCGATTCGAGTCAGGATCGCGATCAGGCTCGGGAGGTCATGGCAGCGGCCCGCAACGGCCAGCTCAAGGTCCTGATGGTATCGGTCGAGCGCCTGCGCAATGAACGCTTTCGCGCCTTTCTGCGCGACGTGCGGGTCTCCTTGATGGTGATCGACGAGGCCCACTGCCTGTCGGAATGGGGACATAACTTTCGCCCGGACTACCAGAAACTGCCCGACTATCGCCGGGAGTTCAGCATCGACCAGGTGCTGCTGCTGACCGCCACCGCCACGCCCAAGGTCATCGATGACATGCGTCGAGGCTTCGATATCGCGCCTGACGATGTCATCACCACCGGCTTCTACCGCGCCAATCTGGACCTTGCCGTCTCCCCGCTGCCCGCCGACAACAGGGCTCGCCATCTGGCCAGTTGGCTGGCGCCAAGACTCGGCAACGGCGGCACCATCGTCTACGTCACCCTGCAGCAAAGCGCCGAGCGCCTGGCGGCCTACCTCAAGGCCGCCGGGCTCGAGGTCGCCGCCTACCACGCCGGGCTCGACAGTGAGACCCGCCAGCGACTGCAGGCGGACTTCATGAGCGGACGCCTGCCCGGCATCGTCGCCACCATTGCCTTCGGCATGGGCATCGACAAGGCCGATATTCGCCAGGTGGTGCACTTCGACCTGCCCAAGTCCATCGAGAACTACAGCCAGGAGATCGGACGCGCCGGGCGCGACGGCAAGCCGTCGGAGTGCCTGATGCTGGCCGGACGTGAACACCTGCCAGTGCTCGAGAACTTTATCCATGGTGACGTACCACCGCTGTCGGGCATCGAGGCGGTATTGACCGACCTGGCGGATGCCTCCGATAGCTGGGAGCTGTCGCTCAACGCCCTGTCACGCCTCTCGGACATCCGCGAGCTGCCGCTGAAGACGCTGCTGGTCAAGCTGGAACTGGCCGGCGTGGTGCGCGCCAGCCACAGCTACTTCGCCGAGTATCGCTTCAGCCTGGCGATCGAACCCGACGCCCTGCTCGCCCGCTTCCCCGGTGAGCGCGGCGCCTTTCTCGGCGCACTGCTCGATGCCTCGCACAAGGCCCGTACCTGGTATCGGCTGGACTTCGAACGCCTCGACCAGCTGGGCCAGGAACGCGGCCTCGACACCTCCCGCCCGCGGGTGCTCAAGGCGCTCGACTACCTGGCGGAACAGGGGCTGATGCGCCTGGAAAGCAAGCAGATGACCGAGGTCTACCACAAACTCGCGGCCGTGGATCCCGGACGGCTGGCCCCCGAGCTGCATCAGCAGTTCGTCGAGCGCGCGGGGGTCGAACTCGAGCGACTCGACGCCATGCTGGCGCTGTTCGAGGCCGACGACTGCATCAGCGCGCGACTCGCCGACTGGTTCGGTGACCCCAATGCCCCCCGACGCTGTGGCCACTGTTCGGCCTGTCGCGGCGAGACCGCCAGCCTGCCGCCCGCCCCGACTCCGGCGCTCCCGGACGAGGGCGAACTGCGAGCCTGGCTAACGGGCCTGGCCCAGGCACTGGAAAGTGTCGAGCCAGGCAAGCCACTGGACCTTGAGCTTGCTACCCGCTTCCTGTGCGGCGTCATCAGCCCGCGCCTGAGCCAGGCCAAGGCGCGACGCCTGCCGGGATTCGCCAGCCAGGAAAGCGCCCGCTATACCGACGTCAGGCAGGCCCTCGCACCACTATTCGAAGGCTAGCCTTGCGACCGCGAGCTATTCGACCGCCAGCTATTCGACCGCGAGCAGTGGGCCTCGATGCCCCGTCGGTGCCTCGAGCCCCCTCAGTCTCACTTTCACTCTCACACTCACCGTCAGCCTTCGCTGCCGGTGATGCCATACCGATTCAGCTTGTTGGCGATGGTGGTGTGGGATACGCCAAGGCGGCGTGCCAACTGGCGACTGGACGGATGCTGGGGGTACAGCGAGGCCAATACGCGCCGCTCAACCTCGCCCAGGATGTCGTTGAGCGAGCCGTCCAGGTCGATACCGGCAAGACCCGCCGGCGCCCCCGAGGCCGGCAGCCGCAGATGGGCCGGCTCGATGAGCCCGGTCTCGCACAGCGACACCGCCTGGAACAGCACGTTCTCGAGTTGCCGCACATTGCCGGGCCAGTGATAGCTGGCCATGCGCGCCAGTGCCGCGGGGGAAAGCGCAGGCAGCGCGCAGCCGATCTGGCGCGCGGCTCGGTCGACAAAGTGCCCGGCCAGGGCCTCGATGCCATCCAGGCAATCCCTCAGCGGCGGAACGCTCAACGACAGCACGTTGAGGCGATGATAGAGGTCCTGACGAAACAGCCCCTGGCCGCACAGGGCCAGCAGATCCTGCTGGGTGGCACAGATCACCCGCACGTCCAGGTAGGTCTCGTCATCGGCGCCGACCCGGCGAAAGCCACCGTCCTGCAGAAAGCGCAACAGCTTGGCCTGCAGCCGCGGACTCATTTCGCCGACCTCATCGAGGAAGATGGTGCCACCGGCGGTCAGCTCCAGCAGACCCAGCTTGCCCTCGGGGCGAGCGCCATCGAAGGCGCCCGGGGCATAGCCAAACAGTTCGGTCTCGGCCATGGACTCCGGCAGGCCGGCGCAGTTCAGCGCCATGAACGGCGCCTGACCGCGCTGGCTGGCCAGGTGACAGGCCCGCGCCAGCACCTCCTTGCCGGTGCCGGTCTCACCAAAGATCAACAGCGGCGCGTCCAGCGGCGCCATGCGCCGCGCCTCGTGGATCAGGGAGGCGAGTCGGGGGCTGGCCGCGAACATCGCCTCGAAGCCGCGCATCTCCTGGCGCTGCACCTGATAGATACGCTCGCCGATACGATCGGCGCTATGCAGCGTGACCACAGCCCCGGCCAGCGAGGCCACGTCGTCGTGGTGTTCGCGATGCAGCGGCGCGATATCGGCCAGGTAGGTGGCGTCCTTGAGCCGGATCCTGAGGCCATTGACCCGAGCATTGTTGCGACGAATCACTTCCGGCAGGTCGAGCTCCGGCAGGTAGCGATTCAGCGACAGCCCGGGCACCTCGTCGACGCGCACGCCGAGCAACTGGCTCGCCGCCCGGTTGGCCGCCACCAGGTGCCCCTCCATGTCGATGGACATCACCGGGTCGGAGAGTGACGACAGCAGCGCCTCCAGCTCGAGCTGGTGGCGCTCGCTGGGCATCAGGCTGACCCGGCGCACCCCGAATACGCCGGACACCTGCTCGAGGCTGGGCTTCAGCGTCGCCAGCTGGGCGTGCAACAGTTGCGGCACGTGCAGATAGATGGCGTTGCCGTGCTCGCCGCCCACCTCGCCCCGGGCCACGTTCACCCCATAGTCGGCCAGCAGGGCCACTATGTCGCGAAGGATGCCGACACGATTCTGGCAGTGAACTCTCAGGCGCATGAAGGGAATGGCTCCGCAAAAGGGTCACACCATCTGAAGTTTCCGTCAGGCTGGTCTGACTCGTATGTCAAGATTTCGTTACAGCCTATCGAAGACAGAGGAGCGCGTCCTGCATCTTTGGTCGATAGACACCATCCCGAGCGCCTTGCGTAAAGATTTTGTTACAGAAAAAGCCGACAACATGGCACCTGTCCCCCGAATGCGTGGCTGCGGGAGGAAAGCCCCCATGCCTAGACTCGACTCAGTCTCGATACCACAACAGTCGACAATCGCCGGGAGACACCATGCACGCACCTTCTTCGTCCACCCCGTCCACCAAGGGCACCGCCTATCAGGCCCGTGAGCCTGATGCCGACGGCATCATCCATTGGAGCGAGGTCGAGAACCGAACCTGGCAGACGCTGATGGAGCGCCAGCTGACGTTGATCGAAGGGCGCGTATGCCAGCAGTATCTGGACGGCCTCGAGCGCCTCGGCCTGCCCAGCGATCGTATTCCGCAACTGGGCGACGTCGATCGGGTCCTCGAGCAGGCCACCGGCTGGCAGACCGCCCAGGTACCGGCGCTGATTCCCTTCGACACCTTCTTTCAACTGCTGGCCAACCGTCGTTTTCCCGTGGCGACCTTCATCCGTACCCCCGAGGAGCTGGACTACCTCAAGGAACCGGACATCTTCCACGAGATCTTCGGCCACTGCCCGATGCTGACCAACGAGGCCTTCGCCGAGTTCACCGCCACCTACGGCCGCATCGGCCTTGCCGCCGAACCCAAGGACCGGGTCTACCTGGCCAGGCTCTACTGGATGACCGTGGAATTCGGCCTGGTAGACACCCCGCAAGGCCGGCGCATCTATGGCGGCGGTATCATCTCCTCGCCCAAGGAGACCCTGCACGCCCTGTCCGATACCCCTGAACATGCGCCCTTCGACGCCCTCGACGCCCTGCGCACCCCCTATCGCATCGACATCCTGCAGCCTCTTTACTACGTTCTGGACAGCCTCGACAGGCTTCAGGAACTGTCCCGGCGCGACCTGATGGCACTGGTGGAGGAAGCCAAGGCGCTGGGACTGTTCGAACCGCGCTTTCCGCCCAAGCCCAATTCAACGACCAAGCCCAAGCCAACGCCCGGCGAGACCGGCGAGAACGGCCCCATCGCCCACGACGGTGCCGACAACGACCGACGCAGCGAACACGCCTGAACATCCACATTCGCTCACCGACACCACCAGGAGACAGCATGAACGACACCACCCAGACCCTCACCGAGCAGTCCTGCGAAGCCTGCAGCTGGGACGCCCCCCACGCCACCGAGGACGAGATCGAACAGTGGCACGCGCAGATCCCCGAGTGGCGGATCGTCGAGCGCGATGGCATCATGCAACTGGAGCGGAGCTACAAGTTCCGCAACTTTCGGCAGGCCCTTGCCTTTACCAACAGCGTCGGCGAGATCGCCGAGGAAGCCGGCCATCACCCGGCCCTGTTGACCGAGTGGGGCAAGGTCACCGTGACCTGGTGGTCCCACGAGATGAAGGGCCTGCACAAGAACGATTTCATCCTAGCGGCCAGAACCGACGAGGTAGCAAGCTAAAATGTTCGAGAAGATTGAGCGGGTTCCCGGGGATGCCATCCTCGGGCTCATCGAGGCCTTCAAGAAGGACACCAATCCCCAGAAGGTCGATCTTGGCGTCGGCGTCTACCGCGATGCAAAGGGCAACACTCCGGTGATGCGTGCGGTCAAGGAGGCCGAAGCCCTGCTGCTCAACAACGAGACCACCAAGACATACATCGGCTCACACGGCGCCGCCCAGTACGGTGCCGTGGTGCTGCCGATGGTGCTGGGCCAGGACTCCCCCGTGCTCGAGGCCGGCCGCGCCAGCGTTACCCAGTCCCCCGGTGGTACCGGCGCCCTGCGCCTGGCGGCGGACTTCGTCGCGACCCAACTGCCTGGCAAGGGCATATGGGTCAGCGACCCGACCTGGCCGAACCACCACGGCATCTTCACCGCCGCCGGCATCGAACTGCACAAGTATCCCTACGTCGACGCCGACAACCGTCTCGACTTCGACGGCATGCTGGAAGCCCTCAAGCAGATCCCCCAGGGCGACGTGGTGGTGCTGCACGCCTGCTGCCACAACCCCACCGGCTTCGACCTGAACCACCAGCAGTGGCAACAGGTGCTTGAAGTGATCCAGCAGCGCGACCTGCTGCCGCTGGTCGACTTCGCCTACCAGGGCTTCGCCGAGGGCCTCGACGAGGACGCCTACGCCGTTCGCCTGCTGGCCGAGAATCTCGACAACGTGCTGATCACCAGCTCCTGCTCGAAGAACTTCGGCATCTACAACGAGCGTACCGGCGCCCTGATCGTGGTGGCGAAGAACAGCGAGGAGATGGAGAACGTCCGCTCGCAGATCGCCATCGTCGCCCGTGAGAACTACTCCAACCCGCCGGCCCACGGCGGCAGCATCGTGGCGGAGATCCTCAACTCGGCGGAACTCGCCGCGGTGTGGCGCGAGGAACTCACCGAAATGCGCGATCGCATCAACACCCTGCGTCGTGACTTCGTCGAGGCCTTGAAGCCCTACGGGCTGGACCAGAAGTACGCCCACATCGCCGAGCAGCGTGGCATGTTCTCCTACACCGGCCTGACGCCGGAACAGGTGGACCGCCTGCGCGACGAGTACGGCATCTACATGGTGCGCTCGGGCCGCGCCAACGTCGCCGGCTTCTCCCAGGAGAACCTGCCGTACCTGGCCAAGGCGGTGGCCGCCGTCAACGACTGACGCCCTGCCAGCGGGCTGTGCCAGCCAGTAAACGACGCCCGGGCCTGTCCCGGGCGTTGTCGTATCCGGACGAACTTCCCGGCGCCACCGAGCGCAACCACCATTCCTGCAAGCCTGTTTCTGCGAGCCCTGGGCTCTGTCCGAAAAGCCGACGAGCGTAGGCAGGTTTCGCAAAAGCCCTAGGCGCAGTCCGAAAAGTCGACGAGCGAAGGTTAGACAAGGCAAAAATCGGTGAGAAAGCGCAGTTTACGGGGTGTAAATGAGCATTTTGACCGGGCTGGCGCACCAGACGATTTTTAACGCCGTATTACCGAGCGCAGGCACTTTTCAGACAAGCCCTAGCCCAGGCCATGCTTGGTGGCCCACACCGCTGCTTCCACCCGTGAGCGAAGATCCAGCTTCTTGAACAGATGCTTGACGTGGACCTTGACGGTGCCCTCGGCGATGTCCAGCTCACGGGCGATCATCTTGTTGGACAGGCCGCGAGCCAGGGTCCGCAGGATGTCCCTCTCTCGAGCGGTCAGGCACGACATGCCGTCGTCGCCCCCTGCCGGCAGCTCGCCCTTGACCACGCTGGCCAGCAGCGACGCCATCTGTGGCCCCAGCACCACCTGACCCTGGGCCGCCTCGCGAATCAACCGCAGCACCTCCTCGGGGTCCATGTCCTTGAGCAGATAGCCATCGGCGCCTTCCTTGAGCGCGCGCACCACGTCATCGTCGGAGTCGGACACGGTCAGGATCACGATGCGGCTCTTGACCCGGGCGTCACGCATGCGCCTGAGCACCTCGATGCCGTCGATGGGCTGCATGTTGAGGTCGAGCAGGATCAGGTTGGGTTGCAGATCGACGGCCTTGCGCACCGCCTCGGCACCATCCGAGGCTTCACCGACCACCACCAGGCTAGGATCCATGTCCACCAGTTGACGCACCCCACGCCGGAACAGGGGGTGATCGTCCACGATCATCAATCGAAGCATGCTCATAGTGCTATCTCCAGAGTGGTTTCACCCGACCCGCTGCCGGGCAACACGTTCAGCAGGCCACGTCGTCGCGACCTCGCGCCCGTGAAAGCCCATCACTCGGACGCCACAGGTAACTGCGCCAACAAACGCGGCAGAAAGCGGACGGTCACCACGGTGCCGCAGGGCTTGATGCCTCTGACCGTGAGCTTTCCACTCAGGCTTCGTGCCCGCTCTTCCATGATCGCCATCCCGTGGGACATGGAAGGATCCGATTGCGGTCCGATGCCTACACCGTCGTCCGTGACCGAAAGTTGATAGTGCCCCGTGTCGTCGACGGCGAGGCTGATGGTGCAGTGCCGAGCACGTGCATGGCGGGCCACGTTGGACAGCGACTCGCGCACGATCTGCAGCACATGAATTTCCTCATTGGGGGTCAGCGACAGCCCGCTCCACTGGCCTTTCAGGGTCAGCTCGAAGTCGCCCCGCTTGGAGTACTCCAGCACCGTTTCCTCCAACGCCGCTTCCAGACCCGACTCATGGATGCGCAGACGAAAGGTGTTGAGCAGCTCCCTGAGCTGGCGGTAGGACGAATTGAGACCGTGCCGGAGTTCCGCGACCACCTGCGCCACCTGCTCGTGGCGTTGCTGATCGAGCTGCATCTGTAGACGGGTGACCTGGATCTTCAGGTAGGACAGCGACTGCGCCAGCGAGTCGTGAAGCTCTCGCGCAATCACCGCGCGCTCATCCATCAGCGCCAGACGACGCTGTTCGTCGGCTTTCTCGGACAGCGACAAGGCCGCGGCAATCAGCCCGGCCACCGTCTCCACCAGCTCGATCTTCCACTGGGCCAGCATATGGCCGGGAGGCTGATGGACACGCAACTCGCCAAAATCCCGACCCGCTTCGCGCACCCTGACCGCGTATTCATTGCCGTTGGCATACAGTCCTGAGACTGCCTTGTCTGATATTTCACACCCGCGCGATGGTTCCTGAACGAAAGCGCTTTCCGCGCCGGGGCGAGAGCTGAGTCTGACAATATCCTTGCCATTGCCTCCCATGGACAGGCGCAGCTCGAAGGGGCCTTCGTCGGTCACCGCTTCCAGCTGGCGCAGCACTTCCTCGAGCTCTTCCCGGGTCAGCGGAGTGACCCCATTGAGACGCCGCGCGGTCAAATAAAGCATGCGCAACGCATCATTGCTGCGCTTCAGTTCATGGGTCTTCGCCGCGACACGCTTTTCCAGCTGACCGTACATTTCCGACAGGCTGGCATTCATCTTGTTGATTGTTCTGGATAACAAGCCTAACTCGTCGTTACCCCGGTAGATGGTTCTCCCCGAAAAGTCACCGACCATAACACCATTCACAACGCGAATAAGGTCACGAAATGGCGGCATGACACCGCAGACTATTCGATAGACAACCATCACCATAAAGATCACGAGAACGGCGAGTGATGCCCCCTGAAAAACCTCAAGAAATACGACCTTTGACTCGGCGTATTCTTGAAGCCTTCCCACCAGAATATCGACCTTGTCGACGAACTCGGCGACCTTGTCATCCAGCCGAAAGACGTCACCACCTTCGAAATCCACCGTGTTGGGACGCAGGGTTTCGTGCCAGCACTCCACCACCCTGTCGTAGGCCTCTCTGAGCGGATCATCGGCGTCCACCGGAATCAGCGCGATGATCGCCCCGGCAGCCAGCGTGGCCTCCATCTGTTCGTGCTGCCAGCGTCGCCTGGGGTGATCCGCCGGCAGCAACTCCGACGTCGCCAGCAGTCGATAGGCCTGCATTCGCAGCGAGCCCGCCTGGTTGATGGCGTCGGCATAACCTCCCGCGCTCTTTGCGATGACGATGGAGCCCAGCAGGCTGACCAGGGCCAGACAGGATATCGCCGCCATGGCGACCAGCATGCGCAGCATCAGTGATCGGCGCAGGTAAAAGGCGCCGTTCATCTACTACACCTTCCCTTTTTGACCCAGATCAAGGGTTTCATCATCTAGAAATTTCCGGAATGTCGCATCCATCTGAGAGGGCAGATAATACGTGACGAACACCTCAAAAACACCCGGATACCTCCATGGAGGTAATTAAGCAAATGCGCTGGATATAGCACGCAATTCTCTTGACCACAATCAAGTGCCATACAGATACATTGTAGCAAGGTTTAGGGGCCGAACCGGCACCCCTAAAGAGGAAAGCACATGCTCCAACATGACACCGTACCCCGGCGTCAGCAGAACAGAGCGCTAGGCCTATCCACACTCGCCTTCACTCTCTGCTTCGCCGTCTGGACCCTGTTCTCGATTCTCGGTATCCAGATCAAGGAGGACTTCGCGCTCTCCGACACCCAACTTGGCCTGCTGATGGCCACTCCCGTGCTGACGGGTTCGATCAGCCGACTCTTTCTCGGTGTACTGACTGACCGCTTCGGGGGCCGCTGGGTCTTCGGTCTGCTCATGCTGGTCACCGCTACCTGTGTCTACCTGCTGACCTTCGCCAACAGCTACGTGATGCTGCTGGTCGGCGCACTGGGTATCGGCCTTGCCGGTGGCTCCTTCATCGTCGGCGTGGCCTACACCTCGGCCTGGTTCGAGAAGGAACGCCAGGGTACGGCGCTGGGCATCTTCGGGGCCGGTAACGTCGGTGCCGCCGTCACCAACTTCGGCGCGCCCTTCCTGCTGATGGCAATGGGCTGGAAAAGCACCGCCCTGGTCTACGCCACCATCATGGCGATCATGGGCGTGGCCTTCATCCTGCTGGCCAAGGAAGACCCCCAGAATCAGTCGCGCAATGCCGTGCGCCTGCCGCTGTCCGAGCAGTTCGCGCCCCTGGCCGACCTGCGCGTGTGGCGCTTCTCGCTCTACTACTTCTTCGTCTTCGGTGGCTTCGTCGCCCTCGCCCTTTGGCTGCCCCACTACCTGATCGAGGTCTACGGCCTGAGCCTCTCCGCGGCGGGTATCGTGGCGGCGCTGTACACCATCCCGGCCTCGCTGTTCCGTATTCTCGGCGGCTGGATGTCCGACCGCTACGGCGCCCGTCGCGTGATGTACTGGACCTTCCTGGCCTCGGTCATCTGCACCTTCCTGCTGAGCTATCCGCCCACCCAGTACGTCGTCGATGGCGTCCGTGGTCCGGTCGAGTTCACCTTCGCCATGCCGCTGGTCGGCTTCATCCTGTTGACCATGGTGCTGGGCTTCTTCATGTCGCTGGGCAAGGCCGCCGTGTACAAGCACATCCCGGTCTACTATCCCAAGAGCGTCGGCCTGGTCGGTGGCGCCGTCGGCATGGTCGGTGGCCTGGGTGGCTTCTTCCTGCCGCTGACCTTCGGCATGCTCAATGATGTCATCGGCATCTGGCAGAGCTGCTTCATGCTGATGTTCGTCGTGGTTGCCGCAGCGCTCATGTGGATGCACTTCGCCATCCGCAAGGCCGAGCGTATCGAGGCCCGCGATCGCTGCGAGTCCACCGACCTGCCCGAGCTGTCCACCCCGAGCCGTTTCGTGCTCGAGGACTGGCGCCCCGAGGACGAGTCCTTCTGGCAGTCCACCGGTCGCAAGATCGCCACGCGTAACCTGTGGATCTCCATCCCCTGTCTGCTGCTGGCCTTCTGCATCTGGATGGTGTGGTCCATGGTCGTGGCCAAGCTGCCCCAGGTAGGCTTCGAGTACACCCCGAACCAGCTGTTCTGGCTGGCGGCCCTGCCGGGGCTTTCCGGTGCCACCCTGCGGATCTTCTACAGCTTTACCGTGCCGATCTTCGGCGGCCGTCGCTTCACCGCGATTTCCACCGCCTCGCTGCTGCTGCCTGCTCTGTGGATCGGCTTCGCCGTCCAGAATCCCGAAACGCCCTACCTGGTGATGGCGATCATCGCCCTGCTGTGTGGCTTCGGCGGCGGCAACTTTGCGTCCTCCATGGCCAACATCGCCTTCTTCTATCCCAAGCGTGAGAAGGGCAAGGCCCTGGCCATGAACGCCGGTCTCGGCAACCTCGGCGTGTCGGTGATGCAGTTCCTGGTGCCCGTAGTGATCTCCACCGGCAGCTTCGTGATGTTCACCGGCAGTGGCCAACCGATGTCCGACACTGATCTGCTGTGGCTGCAGAACGCCGGCTTCGTGTGGGTGCCGTTCATCGTCATCGCCACCGTCGCCGCCTGGTTCGGCATGAACGACATCGCCAGCGCCAAGTCCTCCTTCAAGGAGCAGTCGGTCATCTTCAAGCGCAAGCACAACTGGCTGATGTGCATCCTCTATACCGGCACCTTTGGCAGCTTCATCGGCTTCTCCGCCGGCTTCCCGCTGTTGACCAAGACCCAGTTCCCGGCCATCGATGCCCTCCAGTACGCCTTCCTCGGCCCGTTCGTCGGCGCCCTGAGTCGTGCCTGGACCGGTGGACTGGCCGACCGCTTCGGTGGTGCCCGGGTCACCTTCTGGACCTTCCTGACCATGATCGGCGGCGTTATCGGCGTGCTGTTCTTCCTGATGAACAAGGACATGTCGATCGCCTTCTACGGCTTCTTCGCCTCCTTCATGCTGCTGTTCTTCGCCACCGGCGTCGGCAATGCCAGCACCTTCCAGATGATCCCGTCGATCTTCCGCAAGGAAGTGCCGCGGCTGATGCCGAACCTGACCGCCGCCGAGCAGCTGGTCCACGCCGAGCGCGAATCCGCTGCCACCATCGGCTTCACCTCGGCCATCGCCGCCTACGGCGCCTTCCTGATTCCGAAGTCCTTCGGTACCTCGATCTCGCTGACCGGCGGCGCCGAAGCAGCGCTGATCGGCTTCATCGTGTTCTACGTGTTCTGCACCGCCCTGACCTGGTTCTACTACAGCCGCAAGGGCGCGGAGATCGAACTGAACCTGGATGCGGGTCCCACCCGCAAGCCAAGCGCCGGTGCGGCCCAGGCCCAGCACTGACGTTCCCGTCAAGACCGTGACATATAAGTCCGCAAGGACCGCCTAGCCAGGCCCCCTTCGGGGGGCCTTTGAGGAGACCTCCATGAGTCATTTTCTCGATCGCCTGAGATACCTGACCAAACGTCCTCCGGAATTCGCCAACGGACACGGCGAAACCCGCGAAGAGACACGTGACTGGGAAGACGGCTATCGCGCCCGCTGGCAGCACGACAAGATCGTGCGCTCCACCCACGGGGTGAACTGCACCGGCTCGTGCAGCTGGAAGATCTACGTCAAGAATGGCCTGGTCACCTGGGAAACCCAGCAGACCGACTATCCGCGTACCCGCGCCGATCTGCCCAACCACGAGCCCCGCGGTTGCCCCCGTGGCGCCAGCTACTCCTGGTACCTGTACAGTGCCAACCGCCTCAAGTACCCGCTGATTCGCCAGGAGCTGGTCAGCCTGTGGCGACGCGCGCTGGACAAGCACGCCGACCCGGTGGATGCCTGGGCCTCCATCGTCGAGGACCCGGTCCTGGCCAATCAGTACAAGCGTGCCCGCGGCATGGGCGGCTTCGTCCGCGCCGACTGGGACGAGGCGCAGACCCTGATCGCGGCGGCCAACGTCTACACCGCCAAGACCTACGGTCCCGACCGCATCATCGGCTTCTCGCCGATCCCCGCCATGTCGATGGTCTCCTACGCCGCCGGCGCCCGCTACCTGTCGCTGATCGGCGGAGTCTGCCTGTCGTTCTATGACTGGTACTGCGACCTGCCGCCGGCCTCCCCCCAGACCTGGGGCGAGCAGACCGACGTGCCGGAATCCGCCGACTGGTACAACTCCGGCTACATCATCGCCTGGGGTTCCAACGTGCCGCAGACACGTACCCCGGACGCCCACTTCTTCACCGAGGTGCGCTACAAGGGCACCAAGACGGTGTCGATCACCCCGGACTACGCCGAGGTCTCGAAGCTCACCGACGAATGGCTGTCCGCCAAGCAGGGCACCGACGCCGCCCTGGCCATGGCCATGGGCCACGTCATCCTCAAGGAATTCCACCTCGCCTCGCCCAGCGTCTACTTCACCGACTACGTCAAGCGCTACACCGACATGCCCTTCCTGGTGGCCCTCGAGCCCCGCGAGGACGGCACCTACGCCCCGGGCAAGCAGCTGCGTGCGGCCGACTTCGACGCCTCGCTCGGCCAGGAAAACAACCCCGAGTGGAAAACCGTCGCCTGGGACGAGACCCGTGACCAGCTGGTGGTGCCGCGCGGTTCCATTGGCTTCCGCTGGGGCGAGAACGGCGACGACGAAAAGGGCAAGTGGAGCCTTGAGTCACTGGACGCCGACGGCCAGGAGATCGACCTGCGACTGTCGCTGGCCGACGCCCACGACAGCGTCGCCAAGGTGGCCTTCCCCTATTTCGGTGGCATCGCCCACGAGCACTTCGACCACGTCGAAGGCAACGAGGTGCTGCACCACTGCCTGCCGGCCAAGAAGCTGACCCTGGCCGATGGCAAGGAAGTGCTGGCGGTCACCGTGTTCGACCTGATGTGCGCCAACTACGGTATCGACCGTGGCCTCGGCGGCGAAGGCGAGGACGACGGCGCCACCGCACTGGACCAGCTGCGTCCCTACACCCCGGCGTGGCAGGAAAAGATCACCGGCGTGCCCGCCAACCAGTGTATCCGCATCGCCCGCGAGTTCGCCCACAACGCCGACAAGACCCAGGGTCGGTCCATGATCATCGTCGGTGCCGGGATGAACCACTGGTACCACATGGACATGAACTACCGTGGCCTGATCAACATGCTGGTGCTATGCGGCTGTATCGGTCAGTCCGGCGGCGGCTGGTCCCACTACGTGGGCCAGGAAAAGCTGCGTCCCCAGACCGGCTGGACTCCGCTGGCCTTCGGCCTGGACTGGCAGCGTCCGCCGCGCCACATGAACGGCACCTCGTTCTTCTACAACCACTCGAGCCAGTGGCGCTACGAGAAGCTCGAGGTCAAGGAACTGCTGTCGCCGCTGGCCAAGGCCGACAAGTACGACGGCAGCCTGATCGACTTCAACGTGCGCGCCGAGCGCATGGGCTGGCTGCCGTCGGCGCCGCAGCTCGGGGTCAACCCGCTGCGCCTGGCAGGCCCCGCCAGTGAGGCCGGCATGTCCACCGCCGACTACGTGGTCAGCCAGCTCAAGCAGGGCCGTCTTGGCTTCGCCGCCGAGGACCCGGACAACCCCCAGAACTTCCCGCGCAACATGTTCGTGTGGCGCTCCAACCTGCTGGGCTCCTCGGGCAAGGGTCACGAGTACATGCTCAAGTACCTGCTGGGCACCCGCCATGGGCTGCAGGGCAAGGACCTGGGCGAATCCGGCGGCGCCATGCCCCGGGAAGTTACCTGGCACGACGAGGCCCCCGAGGGCAAGGTGGATCTGTTCACCACCCTGGACTTCCGCATGTCGACCACCTGCCTGTACTCCGACGTGGTGCTGCCCACCGCGACCTGGTACGAGAAGGACGATCTCAACACCTCGGACATGCACCCCTTCATCCACCCGCTGACCGCCGCCACCGATCCGGCCTGGGAAGCGCGCAGCGACTGGGACATCTACAAGGGCATCGCCAAGAGATTCTCCCAGGTCTGCCCCGGCCACCTGGGCGAGGAAACCGACCTGGTCACCCTGCCGCTGCAGCATGACAGCCCCGGCGAGCTGGCCCAGCCCGAAGTGCTCGACTGGAAGCGCGGCGAGTGCGAGCCGATCCCCGGCAAGACCATGCCGAGCCTGATCGAGGTCAAGCGCAACTACCCCGAGACCTACGAGCGCTTCACCTCGGTGGGTCCGCTGCTAGAGAGCATCGGCAACGGTGGCAAGGGCATCGGCTGGAACACCGACAAGGAAGTCGAGCTGTTGCGTGGCCTCAACCACGTCAAGCTCGAGGGTCCGGCCAAGGGTCAGCCCAGACTCGAAAGCGCCATCGACGCCGCCGAGATGATCCTGGCGCTGGCACCGGAGACCAACGGTCAGGTGGCGGTGAAGGCCTGGGACGCGCTGTCGAAGATCACCGGACGCGACCACACCCACCTGGCGATTCCCAAGGAAGAGGAGAAGATCCGCTTCCGCGACGTGGTGGCCCAGCCGCGCAAGATCATCTCCAGCCCGACCTGGTCTGGCCTGGAGGACGAGCACGTGTCCTACAACGCCGGCTACACCAACGTCCACGAGCTGATTCCCTGGCGTACCGTCAGCGGCCGCCAGCAGTTCTACCAGGATCACGCCTGGATGCGTGACTTCGGCGAGAGCCTGCTGGTCTACCGTCCGCCCATCGACACCAAGGCCACCAAGGCCATGGCGATGCCGCGGCCCAACGGTAACCCGGAGATCGCGCTGAACTGGATCACCCCGCACCAGAAGTGGGGCATCCACTCCACCTACTCCGACAACCTGTTGATGCTGACCCTGTCGCGTGGCGGCCCCATCGTCTGGCTGTCCGAGGAGGACGCGGTCGCCATCGGTGTCGAGGACAACGACTGGATCGAGCTGTACAACGCCAACGGCGCCATCGCCGCCCGCGCGGTGGTCAGTCAGCGGGTCAAGACCGGCATGGCGATGATGTACCACGCCCAGGAGCGCATCGTGAACGTGCCCGGCTCCGAGGTCACCGGTACCCGCGGCGGTATCCATAACTCTGTCACCCGCGTCTGCCCCAAGCCGACCCACATGATCGGCGGCTACGGACAGCTCTCCTACGGCTTCAACTACTACGGCACCGTCGGCTCCAACCGCGATGAGTTCGTCATGGTGCGCAAGATGAAGCACGTCAACTGGTTGGACGGCGAAGGACAGGACAGCGCCCAGGAGGCAGTGAAATGAAGATCCGTTCCCAAGTGGGCATGGTGCTCAACCTCGACAAGTGCATCGGCTGTCACACCTGTTCGGTGACCTGCAAGAACGTCTGGACCAGTCGTGAAGGCGTCGAGTACGCCTGGTTCAACAACGTCGAGACCAAGCCGGGCATCGGCTATCCCAAGGAGTGGGAGAACCAGGCGCGCTGGAAAGGCGGCTGGCTGAGGCGCGAGGACGGCACCATCGAGCCGCGCATCGGCGGCAAGTGGCGGGTGCTGGCGAACATCTTCGCCAACCCCGACCTGCCGGAGATCGACGACTACTACGAGCCGTTCACCTTCGACTACCAGCACCTGCACCAGGCCAAGAAGGGCCGCCACCAGCCAGTGGCGCGCCCCCGTTCGCTGATCTCCGGTCAGCGCATGGAGAAGATCGAGTGGGGCCCGAACTGGGAAGAGATTCTCGGCACCGAGTTCGCCAAGCGCCGCAAGGACGCCAACTTCGACAAGATCCAGGCGGACATCTACGGCCAGTTCGAAAACACCTTCATGATGTACCTGCCGCGCCTGTGCGAGCACTGCCTCAACCCGGCCTGTGTGGCCAGCTGCCCGAGCGGTGCGATCTACAAGCGTGAAGAGGATGGCATCGTCCTGATCGACCAGGACAAGTGCCGCGGCTGGCGGATGTGCGTGTCCGGCTGTCCGTACAAGAAGATCTACTACAACTGGAAGTCCGGCAAGTCCGAGAAGTGCATCTTCTGCTACCCGCGTATCGAGTCGGGCCAGCCGACGGTGTGCTCCGAAACCTGCGTCGGTCGCATCCGCTACCTTGGCGTGCTGCTCTACGACGCCGATCGCATCGAAGAGGTTGCCGCCTCCCAGGACGAGCGCGACCTGTACAAGCGCCAGTGCGAGATCTTCCTCGACCCCAATGATCCCGAGGTCATCGCCCAGGCCAAGCGTGACGGCATCGATGACAACGTGATCAAGGCGGCCCAGGAGTCCCCGGTCTACAAGATGGCCATGGACTGGCAGCTGGCGCTGCCGCTGCACCCGGAGTACCGCACCCTGCCGATGGTCTGGTACGTGCCGCCGCTGTCGCCGATCCAGTCGGCGGTGGACGGTGGCCACGTGGAAACCGACGGCGTGCTGCCCAAGGTCGAATCACTGCGCATCCCGGTGAAGTACCTGGCCAACATGCTCACCGCCGGGGACGAGGCGCCGGTGGTTCGCGCGCTCAAGCGCATGATGGCGATGCGCGAGTACATGCGTGGCAAGCACGTGGACGGTGAATTGCGCCACGACGTGCTCGACGAGGTCGAGCTGAGCGAGGCCCAGGTCGAGGAGATGTACCGCTACCTGGCCATCGCCAACTACGAGGACCGCTTCGTCATCCCGACCAGCCACCGCGAGCAGGCCCGCGAGGCCTTCCCGGAGCGTGGCGGCTGCGGCTTCACCTTCGGCAACGGCTGCCAGGGTGGCAGCGACAAGACCAGCCTGTTCGGCGGACGCAAGCAGACCACCACCCTGGTCAACGTCGAGCAGTACGACCCCAGCCATCCGGAGGTCGAGCATGACTAATCCACTCGCCCAGGGTCTGCGCGCCCTGGCCCGGCTGCTCGACTATCCCGACCGGGAACTGATCGAGGGGCTTGCCGAGGTCAAGGCGGCGATCGCCGCCATGCCACTGCCGGGGGGAGCCCCCCGGCAGGCACTGCTCGACTGGTGTGATCGCCTGGCGGATGCCCGTCTGCTGGACGTCCAGGCGGCCTACGTCGCCCAGTTCGATCGTGGCCGCGCCACCTCGCTTCTGCTGTTCGAGCACGTCTATGGCGAGTCCCGCGACCGTGGCCAGGCGATGGTCGACCTGCTCGGCGAGTACGAGGACGCCGGCTTTGCCCTCGACAGCCGCGAGCTGCCCGACCACCTGCCACTGCTGCTGGAGTTCCTCTCCACCCGCGAGGGTGACGAGGTGGCTCGCTGGATCGGTGACGTCAGCCATATCCTGGCGCTCATCACCGCCCGCCTGGAGGCCAAGCAGTGCGACCAGGCGCTGGTGACCCTGACCCTGCTGTCGCTGATCGGCGCCGAGGATCAGGTGGACCTCCACCGCGAAGCGGTCAAGGAAGAACCGGCCGACAACACCCCTGCCGCCCTCGACGCCGTGTGGGAGGAGGAGGCCGTGCGTTTCTCGGCCGAATCCGACCAGGACTGCGCGCTGACCTCCGCCGAGGGCAAGCGCCTCGCCGAACGTCGGGGCAGTATCCAGCCCGACACCGTTCGCCTCCCCGATGCCATGCCCTCTCGACCCACTGGAGGTCTGTCATGAACTACCTGCACACCCTGCTGTTCGGCCTCTATCCCTACCTGGCGGGCAGCGTCTTTCTGATCGGTAGCCTGTTGCGCTTCGACCATGGCCAGTACACCTGGAAGACCGGCTCGAGCCAGATGCTGTCGTCCAGGCGCATGCGCCTGGCCAGTCCGCTGTTCCACGTCGGCATCCTGGTGATCTTCTTCGGTCACCTGGTCGGCCTGCTGACACCGCATTGGGTCTACGCCCCCTTCATCAGCGCCGGCACCAAGCAGGTGTTCGCCATCCTGGTCGGTGGCCTTGCCGGTATCGCCTGTCTGATCGGTGGCGCCATGCTGCTGCATCGCCGCTTCACCGACCCACGGGTCAAGGCGTCCTCCAGCTTCATGGACAACCTGATCATCGTGCTGCTGGTGGTTCAGGTCACCCTGGGCCTGCTGACCATTCCCGCCGCCCTGCATCACCTGGACGGCGGCGTGATGATCAAGCTCGCCGAATGGGCACAGGCCATCGTCTTCTTCCGGGGCGGCGCCGCCACCCACCTCGAAGGCATTGGCTTTATCTACCACCTGCACATTCTGGTCGGTCTGACCATCGTGCTGGTGTTCCCGTTCACTCGCCTGGTTCACGCCTGGAGCGCTCCCCTGGGTTACCTGGGGCGTCGCTACCAGATCGTCCGGCGCCGTGCCTGAGGAGGCATGTCATGCAAACCATCCCCGTGGAAACCCTGCCGCACACAACGGTTCCCAGCATTCGTGTTGGTGACAGCGTGATCGGCGAGGAAGCCATCGCCGGGGAGATGCAGTTCCATCCGTCAACGGATCGCGAGGCCGCCGCCAAGGCGGCGGCCCGCGCCCTGGTCATCCAGGAACTCTTGCGCCAGCGCGCCGAGATCCTGGGCATCGAGACAGGCTCGTTGCACGAGCCCGACGAGCGTGCGATCGCCGTGATGCTGGATCAGGAACTGCAAGTCCCCCCGCCCGATGAAGAGGCCTGCGTACGCTTTCACGCGGCTCACCCCGAACGCTTCTGCGAGCCCACCCGTCTCAAGGTCCGGCATATCCTGCTGGCGGCGGCCCCCGACGACCTGAACGCCCGCGACGAGCAGTTCAAGAAGGCCGAAGGGCTGATCGACACCCTCAAGCAGCATCCCAAACGCTTCGATGAAATGGCGCAGCGGTTTTCGCAGTGCCCGTCGAAGGACGAAGGCGGGAGCCTTGGCTGGGTCAGCCGCGGTCAGACCGTCAGCGAGCTCGACCGCGCGCTGGAACCCCTGCCCGAAGGCCTGCACGAGCGTCCGCTGCCGTCACGCTACGGTTGGCACGTGGTCGTCATCGACGCCCGTCTGGAGCGCCAGCCACTGCCCTACGCCGAGGTCAAGGACAGGGTCGCCCACGAGCTGACCGAACAGGCCACCCGCGTCGCCCTGCGCCACTACCTGCTGGCGCTGGAAAGCGAGATCGGCGTCGAGGGTTTCACCCTGGCCGACGATGACGTCGACGGCCCCCTGATGCGCTGACGAGGGCGCTGCAAGGTCGCCACCAAGGGCGTTGAAAGAGCACAGACAGAGCGCCGATCAGGCGCCACTAGGCGCTGTCCGAAAAGTCGACGAGCGAAGGTTAGACAAGGCAAAAATCGGTGAGAAAGCGCAGTTTACGGGGTGTAAATGAGCATTTTAATCCGATTTTTAACGCCGTATTACCGAGCGCAGGCACTTTTCAGACAAGCCCTAGCGAATGACGCGTGCGACTCCCCCTTCCCTCCCACCTGACACCCCCGCCAGACCTCAGGGTCCGGCGGGCTCCCTTCACGTTCTCTCCACCGGAGTCCTTGCATGTCTCATACGTCCACGTGCGCCGTGTTCACCCCGCTGGATATCGCCATCCTCACCGTGTCCGATACCCGTGGCCTGGACGAAGACGGCAGCGGCAACCTGCTGGCAGACCGGTTAGCCGGCACCGGACACCGCCTGACCGAGCGCGCCCTGGTCCCCGACGACATCTATCGCATTCGCGCCCAGGTCAGCGCCTGGGTGATCCGTTCCGACATCCAGGTGGTGCTGGTCAACGGCGGCACCGGCTTTACCGCCCGGGACAACACACCGGAGGCACTGACGGTACTGTTCGACAAGGTCGTCGAAGGCTACGGCGAGCTGTTTCGTCTGCGTTCCTTCGAGGCCATCGGCACCTCCACCATCCAGTCCCGCGCCGTGGCCGGGGTGATCGATCGCACCCTGGTGTTCTCCATGCCCGGCTCGCCCAAGGCCTGCGCCATGGCCTGGGACGACATTCTTGCAGCCCAGCTCGACGCCCGCACCCGGCCCTGCAACTTCGTCGCCATGGTGGTGAAGGACAGCCAGCGCTGCAGCAGCCGCAGCGCGGATCACCACGTCGCTTCAGTCAACGGGATGACGGCTCGACACGAAGCCCTGGAGGTCACCCCATGAGCGAGACCTGCGGCTGTGACACACCGACCAGAAGCCACACCCTGGTCGATCCCTGGCAGGCCCGCGAGCAGGTCATCGCCTTGACCCGCCCACTGGAGGACACCGAGACGCTGAGAACGACCCACGCCCGTGGCCGCATCCTGGCCGCGCCGCTCAAGGCGCTGCACGACGTTCCCGGCATCGACAACAGCGCCATGGACGGCTACGCCCTGCGTCTGGCCGACCTCAAGCACCGGCTTGCCCTGCCCGTGGTGGCCCGGGTACCCGCCGGCGCCGCCCCGATCACCCTGCCCTTCGACGGCTGTGCGCGCATCTTCACCGGCGCACCGATTCCCCGCGGTGCCGACGTGGTGGTGCCCCAGGAACGGGTACGGATCGATGACGCCGGTCAGATCCACTTTCCCTCGGATTTACACCTGGGAGACCATATCCGGCGACGTGGCGAAGAGCTCACCCTGGGAGCGGCGCTGCTCGAGCCAGGTGAGCCCCTCGATGCCATCCGCCTGGCACTGCTGGCGGCCCAGGGCATCACCGAGGTGCCCTGCCGGCGTCGGGTGCGCGTCGCCGTCATCAGTACCGGCTCGGAGCTGGTCACGCCGGGCAAGCCGCTGGCCCCGGGCCAGATCTACAACTCGAACGCCGGCATGCTGCATGCCCTGCTGCAGGATCACAACGCCGAGCTTGTCGACCTTGGCATCATCAGCGACACCGCCACGGCACTCGAAGAAGCGCTGACCTTCGCCGCCCGCCAGGCCGATCTGATCGTCTGTACCGGCGGCGTCTCGGTGGGTGAGGAAGACCACGTCAGGCCCTGTCTCGAGCGCCTTGGCGGCATCTGCCTCAGCGGCGTAGCGATGAAGCCCGGCAAGCCCTTCACCCTGGGCTACATCGGCCAGTCCCCATCCACCGGTACCCCGCTGCTGGGACTTCCCGGCAACCCCACCGCTGCCCTGGTCGCCTGGCACCTGCTGGGCCTGGCGGTGCTGCATCGCCGACAGGGTCGAACCATCGCCCCGCTGGCGAGCTTTGCAGTACACGCAGGCTTCACCTACCGCGCCAACCGCACGCGCACCCAGTGGCTGCGCGTCCGCCTGGATCACAGCGACATTGCCCCGGTGGCCAGGATCGCCGGCGACCAGGGCTCCAATATGCTCAAGAGTGCAGCACAAGCCGACGGCTACCTACAGGTGCCCCCCGGCCAGCAGGTGGTGCCCGGCCAGCGCTATCCCTACCTGCCGCTAAGCCAGTTTGCCCGCTAGCCCGGCGACCTTAACGCCGACATCACACCCTGAATGGTCAGACAAGGAGAGCCCACCATGGCCACCCCCTCAACCCTTCCCCTGGTCTACGCCTGCTCCGGCTGCTCCGACGTGGCCCAGCTCGCCAACAGCGTTGCTGTTGCGCTTGACCATCGCGGCATCGCCGAGATGTCGTGCATCTCGGGCGTCGGTGGCGGCGTGCCGGGGCTGGTGCGCAAGGCACAATCCGGGCGACCGATCGTGGCACTCGATGGCTGTCAGATGCACTGCACCGCCCATTGCCTGGACAAGGCCGGCGTAAGCGCCAATCACCATATGCGCCTGTACGAGCAGGGCTTCAAGAAGCGACGCGGCCGCCGCTACGATGACGATTGCGTGGAAGCTGTCATCACACAGCTCATACCCGTCGTTGATGCACTCGCTGGCGGTGAGGCGAGCCACGACCAGCGGGACACCGCCGTCAGGCTCGCCGCCCGCCGCTGAGCAAGGGTGAGGCGATAAAGCCAGCCCCGTCGGGTGAAAGTGGCGTGGCGCGTGAGAGCAATACGCAAGAACGACAAGGCCCCGCCGGGCTGCAGTGCAGCAGCTCCCCGGCGGGGCCTTATCATTGGCCATGTCATGTTAGCGGTGCGTCATGACAGCGACGTCGCTGCTCAGCTCATCCCCGCTGTCTCGTCGAGCCCATACTCCCGCTCCACCAGTGCCACCCTGACGCGATAGCTTGCATACCAGCGCTCGCGGCCCCTGGCCTGGGCCTCGCGATGATCCAGGTTGGCCTTCCAGGCGCGGATCGATGCCAGATCAGACCAGTAGGACACCGTGATGCCGGCGGCATATTCACCCGGCGAGCGCGCCGACTCCACCCCCAGAAACCCCGGCTGCTGTGCCGCCAGTTCGACCATGCGCTCGGCCATCTCGCCGTAGCCGTCATCCCCCGGCGTTCTCGTGGAGGTGAAGATCACCGCGTAGTACGGCGGTGTCGGTGTGGTGGCGATGGCGCTCAACGGTTTTCCTCAGTGATGATGGACAAGACACCCAGCGGCCGTCACGGAAATCGCAATCCGCCACGGCGAACTTGGCAATGTAGCACGAGACGACGTCAACGGCCTTCCCGGTGCATATGCCAGGCTGACGCCAGAGACCTGCGCCAGAGACCTGCGACAGAGACCCGCACTGACAAGAGCGGATCAGAAACCACCGCTACCCGAGCCAATCGCCCCCTCATTGATCTGTTCAGTAAACGGATCATCGAACCCCGAGCCTACCGCGCCTTCATTGATACCCGGGGTAAAAGGATCGTCGTGCCCTGATCCGACTGCGCCTTCGTTGATATCGTCGGTGAACGGATCATCGATGCCCGCGCCGATCACGCCTTCGTTGACGTCTTGCGTGAACGCATCATCGAAACCGGTTCCTACCGCCGCTTCGTTGATGCCTTGCGAAAAAGGATCATCAAAGCCGGAACCCACCGCCGCTTCGTTGATGTCCCTGGTCCAGGGATCATCATGGGCCACGGCGCCTCCCGGCAACAGCGCTAGCATCAGGAAAAGACCACAGACGCCATACCTCATGACATACCCCATGTCGGCAAAATATCAGGATACAAGACCCCATTCGCTGCCATGCTGACCCGCGTCCATAAAAAAAGGGCCGGAACCCTGCTCGGGTACCGGCCCCTCCTGCCATCTCTTTTCCTTCTACTTTCTTGCGTTTCTTGTGGGCTCGAGCCTAGCCGATGGGATCTACCTCGACCAGCGGCTCCCGCGGCAGCAAGGGTCGCCAGTAGGCAAGCTCAGCGGCCACCGGCAACAGATTGACCGACACATCCTTGCGAGTCGGTTTGCACGGACGGCAACGCCGCTCTATACCGGGCTGATTGAGCTGAATACAGGTGTAGAGCTCCAGGCCACGGGCATCGATGGCGCTGACACACAGCTCGCACTTGAACGACTGGCCCATTTCGGTCGCGATCTTGAGGCGTCGTCCCTCCAGTCGATAGGTAATGATGCCTGCCGCGCTCTTCACCTTGCCATCGCCCTGTTCCAGGGTCTGCCCACACAGGCACCACTCGTAGTCCACCGGGAAGGCGGTGAGCCTGGGCCAGGCTTCAAACACGCCGCACCATCGCACCGGGCTGGAACGACAACGAGAACAGTCCTTCGCAATGTAGTCAGTCACCTCTCCGCGCTCTGTCACGCTCCATCGTGCCGCAATATCCAGCGATGGCGTCGGGGTGTCGAAGGTGATCCAGTCCAGATGCAGTGCCCCCTGCTGATCGATCTGGCGCCAGGCACGTAACTTGGCCAGGCGCCCTTCGGACGTGCGCATCCCGAAGACCACCTCATGGTGAGGCATGAACAGGAACCATCGTGGCCACGTGAGGGGTATCAGGCCCAGAGACATCTGGCTTGTTGCCAGCGGCAGGCGCGATATCTGCACCGGTGTCAGCGCGCCGAAGGAGGTCCCCGTGACCGTCAGCCCACTGCCACCGACGGCATTCAAGCCGCTTGCGGGATTCCAGGCGAGATCGGTTCCGGGCAGCACCCCCGCACTGAGGGCGCCACTGTCCAGATCCACCGAGAACCCTCCGAGACCGACGTTTCCGCCCTGGTGTTTTACCGGCACCGAGACCGACCGCACGATGCTCGAGCGCAATTCCAGATCATCGAGGACGATACTGGACAGCGTCAGACCACCACCGATCGGCCCGAGCGGGATCGCCGGCAGGCCACCAATGGCCCCGCTGATTCCATCCGAAATCAGACCATCGGCGATGCCTTCTGCCACCGCCTCGACAATCGCCAGCACCACGGCGGCAATGATGACTCCGACGATACCGCCGAACAGACCTCCCAGACCGAGTGAGGCAAGCCACACCCACCAGGCCAGGTCCACATCGGTATCCACCACCGGCGTGGTGGCAGTCACCGTGATCGCCCCAGCATCCAGACCGATATCGATGAAGAACGAGAAATTCGACTCCGCCGACCAACCACTACCCGAGTCGGTGGCACGTCCCGTGACGGAAATGCGATTGGCGACAACGCGAGCCTCAAGACTTCGAAGCGTCCCCTGACCACCCGGTGCGGGGATACTGCGGTTTAGCCTCAAGGGGGTGTCGAAATCGGTGACAGGTCTGCCCATGGAGCTTGCGATACGTGGGCGCATTACCCTGGCCAGCAACCAGAAGTTGCTCATCGTCACCAGCGACTGGCTCCCGGCAGGGATCAAGCTGGAGGTGACGTTATTGATATTACCCCCGCCGTCGCTGGACATGCGCACACCGAACGCAAGGCAATCACGATCCAGTGCCGTGGTATCGTTCACGGTGGTGACATCGATGTCGAAGACGGTTGTCGCATCCGTATCGTCGACGACCGGGATCGCTGGCGTCAGATCGATTCGACCGATGCTGGACTGAAGCTGGTCGAGCACGACTCCCGCCATCATGTTCTGCGCCTGCGTGAGGCTCAGCCCCGCAACATCCAGAAGCGGCTCAAGCAGTGACACCGACGCAGGATCGAAGGCCACATTGACCGTGGGCGCACCGGCATTGAAGTCCATGGTGGCGAACTGATTGCTGCCCTCGGTCACCATGGCGATACTGTCCACCACCGTGATGGCGCCACCGATCGGGGCCACCGTCAACGCCAGGGGCGCGGTGATCTGGAGCTGAGAATTGGAAAAGGGAACGGTCAGCCCCATTCTCGGCCGAGGGCGGTCCAGGTCGGCGACGGGGGTATCGAAATTCAGATCGGCGCTCCCGCTGACACCGCCTGCATTGACTGGCACGCTGATACTGGGTGGAAAGATCCCTCCGGCGAGGAAGGCCGTGGCAAGTTGATTGTTGAGTTCGTTCTCGGAAATCTGAACGAGCATGTCAAAACCGGCAGTTCGATCAAGTGCCATGACTAGCCCTCCTTGTGAACGGCAAAGCCATCATCGTCCTGCGGCTTCGCACCCGGCTTGATCTCGCCGATACGACCACGCGGGAAGGCCGCAGCCTTGAAACCCGCCACCTTCACTCCGGGACCTACCACTGCTGTCTGTTCGACCTCCCCGTGGGCCCGCTCGACGGCCTTCAGCTCCTGCCTTGACAATTTGACACCGGCCTTGAGCAAGGCCTCGACAGGATGCGCCATGTATAGGCTCGCGTTCGCCTCGTCCTTGGCCAACCACTCCATCATCAACTTGTCGGCCTCCTGGAGTTTCTTCATCACCTCCTCTGGTAACGCAAGAGGCTCGGCATCCCGACGGGGCGCTCCCTTGCGAGGACGGCAGCGCAGAGGACGCTTGGGGAGCGCGAAGTCTCCTCCAGGCACGAGGCGCACATTGATGTTGGCCTCAAAGCCCTGGGGCACCTTGGCCACCACGAGCTCTTCCGCCCGATCCTTGCCCAGCCCCACCTGAGAGCGGCATGGGCAGGGATCGGGGTCTTTTGACGTGTTCATGTGTTGGCTCCTTGACGTTGAATGACGTTTGCAACTTCGCAGGGCAGCGCAGTACAGGTCGTCAACAAGAAGCTCGGCGAGAAATAACGCTACCCGGGTCATCGAAACGATGACCGAGCGGGGGTAGTCGACTTCCGGGACGTCAGCCCACCGAAACAGGAGGCAGGCGACCGGAATCTGGTGCTATGCGAGGAAGGAGGGAAACATGCTCGGACACCGGAGCTTTGGATAACGGGCAAGGCGCCCCGACAGCGTCCCCGCGCTGACCTCTTTCATCTGACACGGAAAGGAAAGCGCTTCTGGCGGCGCAGCCCTGAATAAAATGTGCTTAAAAAGGCACCGGGGCCACGACCGCAGGACACCAAACATCTCGGCTAATTTATCAAGTACTTACCAAGTATTCCTGATGGATTCAATCAGAATGACTACCCCCGTAGAACACTCTTCCTAAGTAAACTTGGCCTTTGAAGCATAGACTGTTTCGTGAATGTGACGATGTCCAATCAACCACCAAGGCAACAAACGAAGGCACCCCGCCGAGAGGCTTTCTCGACGGGGTGCCTGAAGGAGTCGGCGTAACGTTCACCGGAACAACCTGGTCCCTAGCGATTGATCTCGACACGAATGATGCGATTGGTGGCGCTCTGATGAATCAGCAGGTCGCCATTCCGGGTCGGTCGCATATGCCGCACGATACCGGCGTAAATACCGCCGGACGGGATCGCCCAGCTCTGGAAGGTCTCGGTGGCGGGATCAAAGCGCACCAAAGCATCGGGGCGCATCCCGGATTCGTTGTACCAGACCACGCCATCGAGTACCGCGATCGCGTAGGGATGAGACTTCTCGCCGCTTGGCGACGGCCACTCCTGCACCTCACCGCTGCGGGGGTCATAGCGCCCAAGCCGGCCCCTTCCCGAATTGACGTACCAGATCATGCCGTCATCGGCGATATCGAGCCTGCGCACAGTGGTTGCCTGGTGGGGAAGTTCGATTTCGGTAAGCGCCATGGTGTCGGGATCGACCCGTACCAGGCAGTTGCTGCCATTGCAGGCCACCCAGGGTGTGCCCTCTGCATCCATCTTGATGCCGTAGGGCCGCGCCCCAGTGGTGGGCATGGCAACGAGTTCGACCTCACCGGTTTGCGGATCGAGGCGTCCGACGCGATTGGCGTGCTGTGCCGTAAACCAGAGAAGGCCGTCATCATCGAACACCGCCGTGTGGGGATCACGCACCGAGGGGTCAGGCATGTCGACCACCTCGATATCACCACTGGCCGGGTCGAGACGCCCCAGCGTCCCGTTCTTGTTACCGGTAAACCACACACCACCGTCACGATCCAGCGTCACCGAGTGAGGCATGCTGCCGGGCGGCAGCGGGTATTCACGCATCTCACCGGACATGGGATCAATGCGCCCCACCAGATTACCCCACTGCCCCGCCCACCAGATCCCGCCATCTGGCGCCTCGGCCGGATCCCGCGAGCGTTGCCCGTGCGTCGGCACCACCCATTCATGGAAGCTGATATCGGTATCTCCCTCAAGCAACGTCGGTGCCCGTCGCTCATTGGGAGGAAAGTGCTCCGCCAGATAGTCGGCGATAGCCCCGCGGCGGGCAGGATCACTCGAGAGATCCACCATGGTACCCATCAACTCGAGCCAACCCTCTCGGCTGTAGCCAAGGCTCTGGCTGATGCGACTGACCGGATGGCACACCGAGCACTGCACTTCGACAGCCTCCCTGCCCTCCCCCGATGGCAGGCCGGCGCCCAGGGCCACCGACGAACCAGCGAGTATCACAATCGAGAGACATAGCCTCCGAAACCCAACGTGCCTGGTCATACGCCATCTCCCCGAGCCTGAGCCTGAGCCTGAATGCATCGCGTGCACCGAGTGCACCGAGTGCACACTTGGGTGTACCGCACTATTTGATCGCCGGCCTCGGTTAGCCTGATGCATCCTCAGCCACCCGCTCACCGATTCGATACCGGATACCACCGAGACGGCGCCGTCCCGCTAAGCACCATCCGTCCTGAGCCACATGACGATCGCCCACGCAGATGCCTATTCAGCGCAGGAAAAATGGCGCCAAACTGCAGGTCCCGTTCGATGCCGCACGCACTTGCTCATTGAGGCCGCCGACTTCTTATGGCTCCGTAGCCCGATGTTGTTCATCACCAAGCCGCGCCATATAAAATGCTCCCACGTACTCACCACCTCGAAAGGCAAAATCCTTAGCCTCTCCCTCGATGTCAAAACCGAATCGTTTGTATAATTCAATGGCGCGTTTATTATCGACATAGACGGTGAGTTCCAACCGCCGAAGAGCAAGCCAATTGTCGGCCAGGTCGATCGCTGTAGAAAGCAAGGCTGTGCCCACGCCTGAACCTTGAGCCTTATCCTTTACTCCCATACCCAAGGAGCCGACGTGTCGTCGACGCGGGTTTTGACAAACCTCCAGGCCAAGGGTTCCGACGATTTCTCCATCCAGTAAAGCAACGTACATATACACATTGTCTGGTGTGCTGGCTAAGCGCTTTTCCCACAAGGCAATAGATGGGTGAGGAAGCTGGAGCGTACCCTCAAAAGCGCTTCTGCAGTCGTATATTTCCTTGACACCACGAGCATCGGATGGCTCAGCTCTTCTAATCTCGACGTCCATGTTGGCCTATCCCTCGATTGGTAATATCAGCGCAAACATACTATTTACTTATCTATATCGCCCCACAAGCACCACCATCTTTCTAGCCTTTATATATTATCTGACTGCCAGCCCATACCAAAGCACTGCACATATGTGTTATAACACTTACATCAAAGACTAAAAACCCGGCCAACTCCCACAAGCTTAACTTTAAAAGTCGAGAATACTCATTCAACTAAAGGTGCTCAACCAAAACGCTCACCACGGACAGACACTAGGCCTTCAAACGTGATCTCATGAAACACAGCTGAAATATAGACCTGTAAAAAATGAAGAAACTCCCACGTTTTTCTACTCTACAGTCTTCCACAGAGTCTTAGATTGATCTTTGTAGCCTAGCTCTTTATAGAACCTCTCCGCATCTTCATTAAAGGACATGACCTCCAGCCTAATTTGCTCCGCGCCTTGTGCTTTAGCCCAATCATCGCAATGGGACATCAACATACGACCAATACCAGATCCTTTTGAGGCTTCATCTACGACTATGGTACTAACTCGACATATCGGGCTACTTATCAGAAACGTAATCGACTCATTTCGCGTGATTTTCGCTGTTACAAATCCGACAATGTCGCCGGCAACTTCCGCTACCAGAAAAATTCTAGCCGTCTCGTCTAAAGCGGTTAGAAGGAAGTCCTTTTCCGCGTCAGAAGGTTGTACAAATGCCTCTGGTGCATTGTCAAAGTGTGTTAAACCAAGCTCGTGATTCAAGCGTAGAAGTGCGTCTATGTCTGATCGTTCAGCCCTCCTTACTCCCAAATTCTGACTGTGTTTTTCTTGGCACACGGCTTACTTCCTCGACGGTTTCATTAAGCTTCCGGAGTGTGTTGACAGAGATTTGAAACTGACCATTACTCGGCACACGTTTGCCTCTGAAATGGCTCCATACAAGTTCTCCTGGTCCATTGTAGATTTCCTCGAAAGCACCATCGCGCAAGATTTTGATGACGATCGTATGCTGCGGCTGACTTCGAAACGCCACTGAATTTGACTGTGTTGCTTTTATCTCGACTTCCAGGCCGGACTCAGTGACCGCGTCATAGCCTTCGTTGGACGCTGCCATCAGCTCCAGATTATATGCATCCGCAACGAGACATTCCCCCAAACTACCAACCATATGTCCATCCGGAGTAAAGTGCCTTCCAGGAAACATGGCTTCCAATTCGCTAACCGTTGCATAAAGTTGTTTGACCAAGGCGCGTAACTTATCGTGATCGATCATCGGAGACCTGACACCTAGATGGCTGGACGATCTATCGTCGACTGTCTTCGTGATACGGTGCACCTTCCAAGGCACAACGCCCGAGTTAAGCTGCACCGAAAAGAAGCGCGGCTTGAATGAATTGTTATACGTCTGTTGCGTCTGACACGTCTGTTCCCGGCTTAGGTTGATTGGTGACGCCAAAAGGAATATGAACAGACGGGACGACAGCACTCGCGGACTTAAGGTGGCCAGACTGATCATCAAAGAATATATGAGGCTTTAGAACACCTAGAATTCTGCTTTTTTCAATACCACCAAGGAAAAATGCATCGTTGGCCATTACGCCCCAACTCTTTAGCGTTTTAAGAGCTCGTTCGTGCGATGGCGCATTACGTGCGGTTACAATAGAAACTCGAATCCTGTTTTCGTAATCAGGATTCTGTTTCTTGTATGACTCTTCGGCAGACTGAATCTTTGAGATGCGGACCAGTAATTCCTGAAGCGGCCCTGGATTGTGGGGCTGCATGACGTTCTTGACCTCATGGTCGTGGAAGGCTGTGAGACCGGAAGCTTGCATCACTGACTCAGACTCGTCACCAGCTAAAACCCCGTCGAAGTCGAACGCAATGCGTAGTGTTTTATCGCTTTCATCGTCGTCGAATTTTGAGTCCAGCACTTGTCCTGCAGGATGACCTAAGCCAATCGCGGCCTCCACATCTTGCTTATTCCCGGATAGGAACAGAGCGATATTAAGAGCGGGAATGTACTCGTACGGTGAACGCCCCTGCATAAATATTGCTCTAGTCATCCCCAAACCATAGTGCTCGATGGTTTTCATAACTCGAAGGCCAGTGTCAGGGTCATTGCGCGAGAGTAGCACCACTTCGACTAGTGGGTCAGACACATCGAGATCGTTAAGCGCCAGAAGGCGTTTGATGAAAGGATAAGCAATCCCTTTTGGCAGCGGAACGTCGAGGTTCTTTTCTTGGTACTTGCGGTACTGCTCCTCGCCATCGCTGCGGAAAACCGCATCCGACTCGCTGAGGTCAAAGACCGCGCTTGATGCAACCCCAATTACTAATCTGCTTTCAATCTCGTATGGCATTTACGCCCCTCTATAGTGTATTCCTGCCGCCTAACGCCGCCAACACCGGAAATTTTTGAGCGATAGCGAGTACATTCTCCGCGTGCTTGGTATTGTTAGCTTTCCATCAGCAATGATGACAACAACACCATATCTTCAACATCTTTGTGCTCAGAAACGAACAAAGCTATATTCTTACCATTTGGATTCTTTGAAGACTTATAAACAACGCCATCAATACTGGAACCATCTATTGTAAATCGATGACGAAAATATTCCGAAATTATTTGTGTTGGAATATAGTCTATGTGCTCCATCCCGTCTTTCGATATCGGCTTTGAAATCTCATCTCGAAATTGTCGAAGAAATTGTATTTCATGCCTCTCAGTATATTTATCGGGTTCAAAAACACTTGGTATTTGAGGCAAAATAGACAAATCTAATAAATTAAGTGGCTTTATAGTTTTCATTTCTGCCACTGCATATCGTCGTTTCTTATCAAAGAGAGTTTCAAGCTTTGCTGTTTCTTTTTCAAGTGCAACATACATATATGGAATTCCAGCCGGGTTCATTCTCCCTGCCCTAGCAACTCTTCTGGGAGGTACGCTTATCTCAGAGAACTTACTGTAAACTTCACCTTCTATTGAAACCCTAATTCTATAGCACACTGTTCCTTTATCCAGAACTTTAACAAGGTTAAGACGTTTAACTAGATTTCCAAGCGCGTCTAAAATATATTTTACCGGTATATAGTCGGGCCTCCCAATATCCAGATCATCGAATGGCTCTGAAAGAAATAGATAACGGGTCTTAAAAAGAACGGTGTTAGTAAATGCACTCCATCCATATGCCAACGCTTCTGCAGGATTGCTTAAACCCCAGTCCCCCTGTGAGTGTTGAACCCAATATTTATCACACCCTAAACACTCTAGGACGTCTTGGCTAAATTCGTCTTTCCAACCTGGGTTTACTGCTTCAAGCACATCATATGGTTCGGTTTCAGGAAAAACCCAACCTCCATCCCACGGGACCCCTATGTCTTGTGCGTCTGCATAGTAGACGCAAATAGACTCATAGATACGCTCCATTACTTTTGCAAATGGAGCGGCGATCATAGATTTTGATGATTTTTCGCAATAAGAGCACGAGTGGCTAACAAGATTATCGATCACAAGTTGAGCTAATACAATATCGAAAGTACATTCAGCGCACACATGTTTGTCAACCATCTCAAACCCTTGATCATCCATGTGATCATTATGACCCATTTATGTCTCCATGCTCATAATAAGCTAACGCCCGCAGCACGGGAAAATTTGTAGCGCAGCGGAAATGTTGTCCCTCTGCCTGCGATTGTTAGGCCTTTATTATACGACTGGGGCAAAAGCATTGTAACTAGGGTTTGCATCCTTTGCTCCCATTTGGAAAAGATAGAGGCTCTTATCATTAATAAGCTTGATGGTGTGTGCGTTAAGCAGGTTGACTATTCGGTTTCTCCAGTCTTTGGCCTGCTCCTGATAATACGGATAGTCTGTTTTAGTGCCATAGGGGTTATCAGCGTGCAATATTCCGCCGCACCTATCATAAACTTTAACGAACTGTTCTTTTGTTAGAAAATCATCTTTTCGATCCGCCCAATCAGACGTGACTCCCGGCGTTTTGCTTGGATTTTGTATGATGGGGTGCGGATAAAAACCTGGATTGATGCGCTCTAGATCTTTGAGCATTAGCCTAGCATTCCAATGCTCTGCAAATTTCTTGTGTTGGGCGGAATATTTTTCTCTATTGGCGATCAAAGAGCTAAATGCAATCAGCTCTAGAATCTTTCTAATCTGCAAACAGACCGACTCAACTGTAGAAGGGACGTAGAGTGCGTGGGCTTGACCGAAAAGCAATAAATCTACGACAGCCGTTCGCCGCTTGATCTCAATTAGAACTGCCCGGTATTTATCTTGTGATGAGTCCATTTTATTGCCTAACGATTAGAGTAACCGGCCGGTTTCGGAGCGCCAGCGGAGAAGCCGGTCCGTGTTGACGCTTTTGTTAGGACGGCAGGCTTGAGATAATATCGTCATAGGTGATAGGAAATCGAGTTGCGTTCTTAGGATATAGATCCATAAGAAAGAACCGCTTTTTCAGATTCTGAAAATGGTGTTCTTCCTGCGCCAACCTATCCTTGATTCGGCGACGGACCTCGTTGACACCTAAAGCCTTACACTTTGGATCTTTCATCGCCTGCGTCACTAAGTTCTCAATGCGCGCTTGCTTCCCTTTTCCTTGGCAGCTGGTTCTGTGATAAGCGATGTACGCTCGCTTAAACAATCCAATACTGGTTAGAAAATGGTATGGTCGATCTCGACCCTGCACTCCTCTGTTAAGCGCCAGCATTGCATCATCGCCATTCAAAGACTCGAAGAATTTGCGATAGAAGGCTGCAAAATCGCGCTTCACTTCAAGGTCCATCACTTTTTCTTCTGGCCCGATAATCGCCCAGAAAGGAGCGCGATCTAATTGAGTGCATACATTTATCAGATGGATTCCGTTGCAAGCCGCTACAACGATGACAACATTGAGATTGCTCGCAATACTAATTGAGATCAGAGCGTCTCGAACCTCATGCCATTCTATGATTTCGCCATTACCTAACTGAAATCCTTCTTCCCCACCGTGGCACTCAAAGTGCAGCATTGGGAATAGGCCGCGTTCACAGTCTTTCTTTACTTTATCTAGAGCTTTAAAAAATGTATCGCGGTCAACGGGGCACTCTATGTCAACGTGAAGATCAGGATTGGATTGCGCAATGGGGAGCAAAACATCGTTATATAAACTCTTTCCTGTTTCTATATCCCCAGGGCGAAGAGACTCAATTATCCATACTTTATTAAATTCCGTGCTTGTATCCATGTTTAGTCCTAACGCCGTGCTCTGCGGCAAATTTTGAGCGCAGCGGAAAAATTGTCCGGCAGCAGCGCTTTGTTATGCATCACCGTGTTCCAACAGCTGAATTCCTTTTCTAGCTTCCCTGATAATCACGTCAATCTCACGAGTGCCACTATAGTCCGGATACCTGGCTAGATTCTTAGCATTGGTGATGTATAGCTCAGCGCCGACTGCGAATCTCAGAAATCTATCCTTTTCCTCTGCCGATTTTCCAGTCGGCTCAAACGCCAACCACATGGTTGGATTCTTAGTGTGAGTGATACCAATTCGAAGCCTCGCAGCATCGAAGTATGAGTAGATCTTTGTCTTATTGCTCTCACCGAGATCCGGCTCAGTAAAACCCACATCGAGTTCTTCCTCCAGCGCTCGCTTAATCTCCAATGCGAACGATACAGTGTCATTTTGTTCGCGAGCGCGAATCATGGCGCTAGAATATTCTCCCGATTGGCGGTAAGCCCGCCTCGGGATATCTATGCCTGGAATCTCGTCCATAGCTCCGTTCGGGCGAATCGTAGAGCCACCATGCCCTCCCTGAACATTCGTTAAACTGTAAAAGCCGTACACCCAATGTATAAGTGTGGCTTCGACAGCATACGCCTGTTCCTCGGTTTCATACCTACCGATGACTATTGCTAGCTCTTTCTCTCCGGCCGCCCGTATCTCACGGATTCTGGCTAGCTTTTCGTTGTGATCAGTTGATGTTCCAGCTTCAGCGCCGTGGGCCAAAGCCCGCTGCCCCTTCCCCTTGCCGACGTAAAAGGTAGTTCCGCAACGTGGATCGACGAGTTCGTAAACATAGTAGGGCTTTAGCAGCGGTTCACTCATTCTATGGTCACTATCAGTCAGCTATCGGGATGCATAACGCCCGCCAGCAGGCGTGCGGTTTTTTGCATCGCCTGCCTGGCATTGTTATATGTATTTAGCATCCGCTTTACTTGGAGAGACCTATCAACACATCAATCCCCTCATCACGTATCGTCGCTTTCACTTCTTTCAAAGCCTCGGCATCAGTCGTGAACAGATCTTCCCATACGGTGGAAGTGCCTCCCGCATCTACTACCTCGAGAATCCACCTCTTCTCCTCTCCGCGATAAATGTCGACACGCACTGTCTTCCCGGAGTCGGTGAGCTTTTGGCAAAGAGGGCTCATCTCGATTTCTACGTCGTCTTCCATCTCTCGTCTCCAGTGAAGCCAGACATATAACGCCTCAATAAGAGGCTAAAAATTGTGGGCTAAAATACGAGCAAAGCGAGATAGCCCACTATTTTTAGTCCTTTTAATTGACTTGTTATACGTTGTTAACCGATTGAGGCAGTAGCAGCAATCATAGTTTCACCTGCTTGCTCGATTACTTGACCAGATATAGAGCCTGTTATTGTTAATTTACCACCTTGATTAATTACGTCACCGCTTACCATGCCCGGAATTTCAACAACAGCACCAAACTCAACACACAAAGACTTTGTCGCCATTCCATGAAGAATTAAGTGAGCACCATTTTTAACAGTTACATTGCCTGTAAACATTCCATGCATTTTTAGATGTGAGGTAACCTCAATATTGCCTTCAATTTTACCATGCTCGATATCCATATATTCTCCTTAAACGTATAACATTTTTAATCGTATGCGTGCTTAAATTGACGCCGCGTGGATCTGCACAAGGTGCTTCACATCTTCTTGATACTACCAAGAAATTCATCCTATGCCTTCTTCGCCCTTAGTCGCCAACACGCGCATGCTCGAATTCCTGCGAAAGTGTGCGCGACATTCCACCGGACTCTGCTCACATCTCTCTGATGTTCTGCCTTTTTTCTAGAATTTGTGCGGAGAAAACATGCGTTCTTCTGTTGCTTTCCAGGCGCGTCAGCTGGACGCTTCTCGATATACTGTATGAATGTATAGTTACCGTATTTTGGAGGTTGCACATGAGCAAGAGCCCGTTCCTGGAGTCCATCCGCCGAGATCTACGCTTGCGTGGCTACAGTATTCGAACAGAAAAAACCTACCTGCACTGGATCAAGCGATTCATCTTGTTTCACCAACGCCGACATCCTGCTGAGATGGGTGCACCCGAGGTGCGCGTCTTCCTGACATCGCTCGCCAACGACAACGGTGTCTCGGTCAATACGCAAAAGATTGCGTTGAATGCTCTCGCCTTTCTGTACCACAAGTGTCTTGGTGTCGAGTTGGGACCGCTCGACTTCAAGCATGCTCGCCAACATCGTAGGCTTCCCACCGTACTGACGCGTGCCGAGGTCGCGGCAATCCTGTCGTGCATGTCGGGACGAAACTGGCTGATCTTCTCTTTACTTTATGGCAGTGGGCTACGTATCGCGGAATGTCTTCGGCTTCGTGTCAAAGACATCGATTTCGATACAAGGGCCTTGACCATCGTCAGCGGCAAGGGAGGCAAGGATCGCAAGACATTGCTGAGTACAACCCTGATGTCTGAACTGACTCGGCAGATGGATACTGCCTTGTCCCTTCAACGCGAGGATGTCGCACGTGGGGTAGGCCCTTCGCTGCCCTTTGCGCTGGGTAAGAAATACCCAGGTGCCTACCGCCAACCGGCCTGGATGTTCGTTTTTCCTTCCACTGGCCTGTGTGCCCATCCTGTTTCGGGCATTCTGTGTCGACATCACCTCCACGACTCGGTCCCTCGCAAGGCGCTGAAGGTGGCGGTGAAACAAGCAGGTATCGTGGATAAACGGGTCGGCTGTCATACCTTCCGACATTCCTTTGCCACCCACCTGCTTGAGGCAGGTCAGGACATTCGCACGGTACAGGAGTTGCTGGGCCACACCGATGTTCGAACCACGCAGATCTATACCCACGTCATCGGCAAACGGTTTGCTGGCACATCCAGCCCATTGGATCTGCTATAGCAACGACACCGGCCCGGCGTGGATATTCCGGTTGCCGATTACCCTACAGGCAGGCTACCGCGGGAGAATGTCACATAGACACGCCCCTTCCATGGCGATTGCTGCCACTTCCTTCCCTGAAATCAGCACTACCCCACCAGGCTTGAATAAGGCGTCCAGGCTTCCACGCCCTGATGGATCTGGACTGTCTGTCATTGTGGCTAAATTTAGTTGTTGCCTTTCAGCATATACCGACATATCCGGGGATTCGAGCTTTGCCTCGACGTCGCTGAGTGCGCCCCACCCTTTTCCTGGTTTGGCCACGATTAGACGACGCGCCGTGGTCGAATACCACAAACGACGACACCCCGGCGGGCAAGGCCCGTCGGGGTGTCGTTTAGCGGCTGCGTGGGTGGCAGCACTACTGCACCACCCTGCTCTGGCTATCTATCGGTAGGCGCGTGTCTTGGCGTTATGCCTTGGCGCTGTGCCTTGTCTTGCCTCTACTGCCTCAGGCTTCAGGCGGCGTAGCGGGACACGGCCAGACCATCGGGGTTGATGGCGGGCGTGCGACCGTCGATCAGGTCGGACAGCAGCTGAGCACTGCCACAGCTCATGGTCCAGCCCAGGGTGCCGTGGCCGGTGTTGAGCCACAGGTTGTCGTACTTGGTGGCGCCGATGATCGGTGTGGAGTCCGGAGTCATCGGGCGCAGCCCGGTCCAGAATTCGGCCTTGGCCAGATCACCGCCTTCCGGGAACACATCGCGCACGACCATGGAAATGGTGGCACGACGCTTCTCGGCCAGGCTGAGGTCGTAGGATGCCAGCTCCGCAGTGCCGCCGACACGGATTCGGTCGTCGAAGCGCGAAATCGCCACCTTGAAGGTCTCGTCCATGACGGTGGACTGGGGCGCGCCGCCGTCGTCGACCACCGGCAGGGTCAGGCTGTAGCCCTTGACCGGGTAGATCGGCAGGCGGATGTCCAGGTCACGGGCGAGGAACGGCGAGTAGCTGCCCAGCGCCATCACGTAGGCGTCGGCCGTCAGGGTGCCGGCACTGGTGTGCACCGCCTCTACCTTGCCGGAGACCCGCGTCAGCCGCTCGATGGTGGTATTGAACATGAACTCGACGCCGAGCTTCTCGCGGCAGTAGTCGGCCAGGCGATTGGTGAACAGGTGGCAGTCACCGGTCTGATCGTCGGGCAGATGCAGGCCACCGACAAACTTGCCAGGCACACGGGCAAGCGCCGGCTCCACCTGGGCGATGCGGCTTGCGTCCAGCAGTTCATGACGCACGCCGCACTGCTCGAGGACCTTCATGTCCTTGCCCACCGCTTCGACCTGCTTGCCGGTGCGGAACAGCTGCAGCAGGCCACGCTGGCGATCTTCGTAGCGCAGCCCGGTCTCGTCACGCAGCGCATTGATGCAGGCACGGCTGTGCTCGGCGACGCGGACCATGCGCTCCTTGTTGAGGGCGTAGCTGTCGGGATTGCAGTTGCTGAGCATCTGCATCATAAAGCGACCCATGTTCGAGTCCATCTTGGGCTGGATCTTGAGCGGTGCATGCTCCTGGAACATCCACTTGACCGCCTTCTGGGGGATGCCCGGGGCAGCCCAGGGGGAAGAGAAGCCGAAGGATACCTGGCCGGCGTTGCCGTAGCTGGTCTCCATCGCCACGGAGGGCTGACGATCGACCACCTTTACCTCGTGTCCCTGACGGGCCAGATAATAGGCGGTGGTAACCCCTACGACACCCGCTCCCAGTACCAGTACCTTCATGTCGCCACTCCTCTGTTCTCGTTGTCGATGGCCCGTCCCGATCCCGGGCGTTGAGCATGAGATAGGCCGTGGCCAATGGCCACGGCCTGCAATGAGAGGAGTATAGGGTCGAGTCCGAAGTGTTTTATTCTTTTTTACCCACCTTACGCGAACGGTGATATCGAAGTTATTACAAGTCACAGGCTTTACTTTCTTTCAAGCTTCTTAAAACAGTTGATTCAACTACCCTGAATTTCACCCCTGCCGCTACGCTTGGGGCGCGACAGGGTCCGCCGCAGCAACAGGTAGGCGCCAAGCCCCGCCAGCAGGTTGCCAACCCCCGCTCCAAGCCCAAGGCCGGTAACACCGCCGATCAGCATTACACCGAGCCACAGGCACGGCAGGTAGAACACGAACAACCGCGCGGCAGACAGCAACATGGCGCGCATCGGCCAGCCGAGGGCATTGCCGGCCGACACCACCAGCATGCACACCCCGAGCGCGGCATAGCTCGGCAACATGAAGCGCATCAGCACCATCAGCGATTCGCTGACCTCCGGCGTGCCGGCCAGGGCACGGGCGACCCAGGGCGAAGCCAGCGCCAGCGACACACCCAGCATCAACTGCCACACCACCACCACCTTGAGGGCAAGGCGCATCAGGCGGTGCACCTGGGCCCAGTCGCCGGCGCCGTAGCAGCGGCCGAGCCAGGGTGGCAGCGACATGGTCAGCGCCAGCACCACCATCAGCGACACCGTCTCCAGACGGCTGGCAAGTCCCCAGGCCGCCACGGCGGATTCGCCCAGGCGTGACACCGTGGAAATCGCCAGCATCGCCGCCAGTGGCGGCATCAACTGGCTGACCATGGCGGGACAGGCGACCCCCGCAAAGGACCGCCCCGATAGCCGCCATTCCTCCCGGAGGCCTTCGAACGCGAGCCAGTGGCGCCCCTTCAACTGCCAGCCGAGCAAGGCAAGGCCGCTGCCAAAGGCAAGCACCGTGGCCCAGGCGGCCCCGGGCAGGCCCAGCCCATCCCAGTTGCCGAGTCCAAAGATCAGAATCGGATCGAGACACAGGTTCACCAGGCTGGTCAGCACCATCATGCTGCCGGGAAAGCTGGTGTTGCCGTGTGCACGAAACAGGCTGTAGCCGAAGTACACCACCGCCCCCAGCCAGGCGGCGACCAGCTGGGGTGCCCAGTAGGCGCGAATCAACTCCCGCGCGTGAGCGTCGGCCCCAAGGGCCCCGAAGATGGGACTCTGCAGGGCCCATAACACCAGCGCCAGCAGGCCGATGGCGACTGTCCCCATCATCAGCGACAGACTGCCCAGACGTTGGGCGCGGTCGTCTTCGCCTCCGCCCAACGCCCGGGAAATCAAGGCGGCAATGGCGATCCCCATGCCCACCTGGACACCGATGATCAGAAACGACAGCGGAAAGGTGTAGGACTGGGCCGCCAGGGGAGCGGTGCCCAGGCGCGCGACGAAGGCAGAGTCGACCAGCTGAAAGCCGAGCAGCGACAGCACTCCGATCGCCATCGGCCAGGTCTTTTGCCACAGGGTGCGCCCCAGGGAGGTAGAGTCGGAACTTAGGTGCACGGTGTCTCCGGATGGTAGATAGGCCGCTTATGGTAAGCCATAACGAACCCTCGCTCAGCCTCCTTCAACGGCAAAAGCCCCGGGCACCTGTCCCGGGGCTTTCGTCATGTTGACCAGGGCGTGTTACTGACGAATGCCTTCGAAGGTCACGTACAGCTCAAGGTTGTGCATCGGCTCGGGGAACTTGCTCATGTCGATGTCGTAGTCGGACAGCGCCAGCTCGGTGGAACCTTCGAAGCCTGCGCGATAGCCGCCCCAGGGGTCGTCACCCTCGCCCAGCAGGGTCACCGGCATCTCGATGCTGTTGGTCACACCGTGCAGGGTCAGGTCACCGCTCAGCACACCTTCACCATCGCCGGTAGATTCAAAGCCGGTGGAGGTAAAGGTGGCGGTCGGGTACTCACCGGCGTCGAGGAAGTCACCGCTCAGGATGTGCTTGTCGCGCTCGGCGTGGTTGGTATTCAAACTGGTGACATCGACCTCAACCTCGGCGGACGCCGCCTCGACGTTTTCCGGATCGTAGCTGAAGGTACCGTCGAAGGACTCGAAGCTACCCAGAATATAGGAATAGCCGAGGTGGCTGATCTTGAACTGGATAAAGGCGTGCTGGCCTTCAGAATCGATGGCGTAGTCGGCGGCCTGGGCCTGGGCCAGCGGCAGCAGCGAAGCGGCGGTCAGGGCGGCGATGGCGGTCTTCTTGAACATGTTACTCTCCTTGATGGTTACGCGGTAATTGCGTCAGCACTCTTTCTCTATACCGACCTTGGGTCATGTATCGGCCCCGGGGCGGTCGATTCTTGACGTCCGGACAACACCTGCCGGCGGTCGCAGGGTAACGTTGGCGTCTTCAGGCCTGCTCCCCGGAGGTCTTTTCTGGCTTGGCCCGACGCGCCAGGCGCGGGTCGACCATGCGAACCAGGGTGTCCTGACGGTCCAGGTAGTGATGCTTGAAGGCCGCCAGGGCGTGGCCCGCCGACAGGATGATCAACGCCAGCGCACTGTACCAGTGAACCACGCCGGCGCGGGAGGCCTGCTCCGGCAGGTCACTGATCAGCGCGGGCACGGTAAACAGGTCAAGCACGGCGATGCCCTTGCCGTCGGCGGTGGAGATGAGATACCCGCTGATCAGCACCGTGGTCATCAGCAGATACAGCGCCAGATGGCCGAGCGCCGCTCCGCGACGCTCAAGCGCTGAACCGTGGGCCTCGGGGGATGGCTGCACCAGCCGCCAGAGAATGCGGCCAGCCACCACGAACAGCAGTAGCATGCCGACGCCACGATGCCACCAGGGTGCCAGGTTGTACCAGTTGCTGTAGTAGTCGAGACCGGTCATCCACCAGCCCAGGGCGAACAGACCGAGAATCGCCAGCGCACTTGTCCAGTGCAGCAGGATGGCGAACAGGCCCCACCCCTGGCGTGAATTTCGCCACATGCCAACGTCCTTTGATTAATCGATGAAATCGAGCTTAACGCATCTTTAGACGGCAAACCGTGGAAAAATTTCGAACGATAGATACGATAAAACCGCGATATGGCGCGCCTGGCTGCTGCCCTTCCCCCGTAACGCAACGACCGCCGACGAGCGGACTCGTGCGGCGGTCATGGTAAAGCAGCGCTTCAACACATCACTATGGGGAGGCTCCAGCATGGCAGCCTCGGGCGAACCTCTAGACCAGGGCGTCGAGCCCCCTGGCCAGGTCAGCCTTGATATCGTCGAGATTCTCGAGCCCCACGGCGATGCGCAGCAGATTCTCGGAAATGCCGGCGGTTGCCTTCTGTTCGTCCGACAGGCGCCCGTGGGTGGTGGTCGCCGGGTGGGTAATGGTGGTCTTGGCATCCCCCAGATTGCCGGTGATCGACAGCATGCGGGTGGCATCGACCACTGACCAGGCCTGCTCGCGCCCGCCCTTGACCTCGACCCCGACCACGGCGCCGAAGCCCTGCTGCTGGCGGCTCGCCACCTGGTGCTGGGGATGACTCTCGAGTCCGCTATAGTGAACCTTCTCTACCGCCGGGTGAGCGTCAAGCCAGCGCGCCAGTTCCAGCGCCGAGGCGGCGTGAGCCTTCATCCGCAGGTTCAGCGTCTCCAGTCCCTTGGTGAAGATCCAGGCATTGAAGGGACTGAGGCATGGGCCGCAGGTCCGCACCACTCCGAAGACTTCCTCGAGCTCCTTGTCACGCCCGACCACGGCCCCGCCGATGGCGCGCCCTTGGCCATCCAGGTACTTGGTGGCCGAATGGATCACCAGATCGGCGCCCAGTGACAGCGGCCGCTGCAGCGCCGGCGTCAAGAAGCAGTTGTCGATGGCGAGCAAGGCATCGTGGCGATGGGCCAGTTCGGCCAACGCTTCGATATCGACGACCTCGGACAGCGGGTTGGAAGGCGTCTCGGCGAATAGCAGCCGAGTCGCCGGGGTCATCGCCGCTTCCCAGGCGTCCAGATCGGAAAGCTCCACATAGCGTGTGGTGATACCGAACTTGCCGAGATACTTGTCGAACAGGCTGACGGTGGAGCCGAACAACGAGCGCGAGGCGACGATCTCGTCACCGGCCTGAAGCAGTGCCAGCGCGGTGGACAGGATGGCGGCCATGCCGGAACTGGTGGCTACACAGCGCTCGCCCCCTTCCATCGCCGCCAGGCGACGCTCGAAGGTACGTACCGTGGGGTTGGTGAAGCGCGAGTAGACGTTGCCCGGCTCATCACCGGAAAACTTGCGCGCCGCTTCGGCTGCGCTGCCGTAGACAAAGCTCGAGGTCGGAAAGATCGGCTCGGAGTGTTCCTGCTCCTGGGTGCGATCGTGCCCCGCCCGGATGGCCAGGGTCTCGAGGTTCCATTCGTCCTGCGTCGGGTCCAGCATATCCGTCTCCATCACTCGCCAGGGTGCCGTCGACTCGGACGGGTAGAGAGAGAGCGCCTTCGGGCACTCCCCCTGCCGACCGACGACGCCCTGCGGTTAGCTGTTGGGTATCAGTCGATATCGTCCTGATTGTGCATGCCGACCAGGGCGTGATCGCCAGCGCTCTGATCCTGCTTGGCGCCATCGTTGCGCGAAGCCTCGAGATCGGACAGGTAGGCCTCGTCGATGTCGCCAGTGATGTACTTGCCATCAAACACCGAACAGTCGAACTCGGCCAGCGCCGGATTGACCTCACGACAGGCCGCCTTCAGGTCCTCAAGGTCCTGGTAGACGATACGATCGGCGCCGATCAGCTCACCCACCTCGGCCTCGCTGCGGCCGTGAGCGATCAGCTCGCTGGCGGCGGGCATGTCGATGCCGTAGACGTTGGGATAACGCACGGGCGGCGCGGCAGAGGCAAAGTATACCTTGTTGGCGCCGGCGTCGCGGGCCATCTGGATGATCTGCTTGCAGGTGGTGCCGCGCACGATGGAGTCGTCCACCAGAAGCACGTTCTTGCCCTTGAACTCGATATCGATGGCGTTGAGCTTCTGGCGCACGGACTTCTTGCGCTGGGTCTGCCCGGGCATGATGAAGGTCCGCCCGATGTAGCGGTTCTTCATGAAGCCTTCGCGATAGGTGACCCCCAGGTGCTGGGCCATCTCGAGTGCCGAGGTGCGCGAGGTATCGGGAATCGGGATGACCACATCGATGTCGTGATCCGGCCATTCGCTCTTGATGCGATCGGCGAGCTTGCGGCCCATCTGCAGGCGGGTGCCGTAGACGTAGGCACCGTCCAGCAGCGAATCGGGGCGTGCCAGGTAGACGTGCTCGAAGATGCAGGGGGCAAGCAGCGGACGATCGGCGCAGGACTGAGTGTGGTAGTTGCCATCCATGTCGACGAAGATGGCCTCGCCCGGCGCCAGGTCACGCACCAACTCGAAACCACCGACGTCCAGCGCCACCGACTCGGAGGCGATCATCACTTCCTGCCCCTCGCCCTGATCGCGGGTGCCGAAGACCACCGGACGGATGCCCTGGGGATCACGGAAGGCGACCAGGCCAACACCGTTGATCACCGCCACCGCAGCGTAGCCGCCGCGGCAACGACGGTGCACCCGACGCACGGCGTCGAAGATGTCGCCCGGCAGCAGATGGGGCCCCTGCTTGCCCAGCTCATGGGCGAAGACGTTGAGCAGCACCTCGGAGTCCGAGCTTGTGTTGATGTGACGGAGATCCGAGGAGAACAGTTCCTTCTTGAGCTGCTCGGAGTTGGTCAGGTTGCCGTTGTGCGCCAGCGCCAGACCGTACGGAGAGTTCACGTAGAACGGCTGCGACTCGGCCTCGCTGGACGAGCCGGCGGTGGGATAGCGCACGTGGCCGATGCCCAGGTTGCCCTTCAGGCGCGCCATGTGGCGTGTGTGGAAGACGTCACGTACCAGACCGTTGCTCTTGCGCAGCAGGAAACGGCCCTCGTTCCAGGTCATCATGCCCGCCGCGTCCTGACCCCGGTGCTGTAGCACCGTCAGGGCGTCGTAGATTGCCTGGTTAACCGCCTGCTTGGCCATCAGGCCGACGATACCGCACATTCAACTTACCTCATTTACCGTGAAACGCCGCCCGGGGGCCAGCGCAAGAGTCGTCTGTCACTGGCGAAGTCAGAGCGTGCTTGTGGCACCTTGCTTCGCATCGTCGATGGCAGATCCCTCTGCCTCGCCACCGGTAGGCGGCGATGGTTCTGCCTGGGGCAGCTCGCGCAGGGACTCGGGAAAGTCCGGCAGGCTGCCCTCGAAATCACTCAGTTGGCCAAGGCCCCAGTCGCGCAATTTCTCGAAGTGGGGGCGCACGCTGGCATCCTGCCAGGCCGTCAATTGATCCAGCGGGGTAAAGCCGATCAGCAGCGTGACCAGGGTCAGCACCGCTGCCGCCTTCACCCCACCGAACAAGGCGCCGGTCAGGCGGTTGAGAAAGCCTGCGCCGGCCCACTCCACCGCCGCCTGGATCATCCGTATCAGGATGCCGCCGAGCAGGATCGTGATCACGATGATCAGGATAAAGGCCACGATAAGCCGGCCATCCGGACTGTCGATCCAGTTGCCCAGCACCTCGGCCACCGGCTCGGCGAACATGCGTGCCGCCAAAAGCGCCACGATCCAGCTGGCCAGGCCCAGCGCCTCACGCACCAGGCCACGGACGAACCCCGCCGCCACGGCCAGCGCCAGCACGGCGACGAAGACCCAGTCCACCCATGTCACCAGCATCAGCTATCCACCTTGACCAGAAGCCCCTGCAGATTTTCCCGGGACTTGAGCTCGCTCATCACGCCCTCGGCGTCCTCGGACGCGCCGAAGGGGCCCACGTAGACCGTGGTCAGCGAATTGTTGCGCTCACGCGAGTAGGCGGGGTAACCCTGGTCACGCAGCTTCTGCATCAGGCGCTGGGCGTTGCCGGCCTCGCCGAAGCTGCCCACCTGCACCGCCCACTCACCGCCTTCCACCGCGGTGGGGCCGCTCGTCGTGCGCTGCTCGGCCTGGCGCGCCAGGGCGGCGATGGGATCTTCCCGGGGCTGGCTGGCCTCGGGTGCCGGTTCGGGCTCGGCCTGGCGCTCGGAGGACGCCTGTTCGGCCACCTGCTGCGCCGGTTCAGGATCCACCTGCTGTGGCTGGCTGGACTCGGAGGGTTCGCTCTGGCCCTGGTCGGCCTGCGAAGCATTGCCCTCGCCGGGGGCAACCGGTGCCTGAATCTGCCCAAGCCCTTCCGGCGGGGTGGGCTCAGGCACGTCGCGGCGCTCCACATCCACCGGCGGGTCGATGGTCAGCACCGGGTCCGGCCGCTGCTCGGGGGATTCGGGCTCATCAAACAACATCGGCACGAAGATGACGCCCAGCGCCACCACGATAATGATCCCGCTGATCCGCTCACGCATTCCGTATTTCATGTCGCTCCCTCGATGACGCCACCGCCACTGGACTGGCGGCTCCATCTCGCCAGTATGGCAGCCACGGTGAAGAAGGATCCCGTCACCAGTACACGATCTGCCGGCTCGACGCACGATTCGAGCCAGTCGACGCCGTCATCGACGCTATCGGCGTGGTGAAGGATTGTGCCACCTTGATGTTCGATGCGTGCCGCCAGGTCGGCTGCGCTACGTCCGCGATCGCCCTCGAGCGTCACCGGCAGCCAGGCGTCCACCACCGGTGACAGCGCGGCGATGACCCCCTCGGCGTCCTTGTCCTCGAGCATGCCGATCAGACACAGGGTTCGCCCCTGGACCTCCCTTTGCACTTCACGCCGTTCGGCCAGTCGCCCGGCCAGGTAGTTGGCGGCGTGAGGGTTGTGGCCCACGTCAAGGCACCAGTTACCGCGCCACTGCATCCGCCCGGGAAGACGCACCTCGGCCAGTGCCTGGCGACAGGCGTCTGGATCGAGTTCACCAAGGGCCAGCCACAGTGCCTGCAGCGCAGAAGCGGCGTTGTCCAGCGGCAGGCCGGGATCGCTTAGTCGTTCCAGGCCGACCGGCTGGCCTTGTGCGTCGCTGCCGCGCCACGACCAGCCGCCCTGTTCGCCATCAGGTCCTGCACAAGGTGCTGCTTGAGGGCCTGCATGGCGGCCCGAATGGGCGAAGGCCTCGCCGAGCGCAAAGATCGGCGCACCCAGCGAACGGGCATGGTCGGCAACGCTCGAAGGCAGGTCACGACTGCCCAGCACCGCCGGACGCCCGGTACGCATGATCCCGGCCTTCTCGCGGCCGATGATCGCTATATCGTTGCCCAGGAAGGCGGCGTGGTCCTGAGCCACGGTGGTCACCACGGCCACATCCGGATCCACCACATTGACCGCATCCAGGCGACCACCGAGGCCAACCTCCAGCACCGCCAGCTCGGGCTGGCGCCTGGCGATGGTCCACAGCGCGGCCAGGGTGCCGACCTCGAAGTAGGTGAGACTGACCGGGGATGGCGCGAGCCTGGCCTGCTCCACCGCGACGAAGCCTTCGATCAGCACCTCGTCGCTGGCCTCGCTGGCGTCCAGCCGAAGGCGCTCGTTGTAACGCACCAGATGGGGCGAGGTGTAGGCCGCCGTGGACAACCCATGGGCCCGTCCCAGCGCCTCGAGCATGGCCACCGTGGACCCCTTGCCGTTGGTGCCGGCGACGGTGATCACCCGGCGTGCAATCGGCCGCTCGGTCAGACCGAGACGCAGTGCCACACAGGCGACCCGCTCGAGGCCCAGATCGATGCCGACGGGGTGGGCGGCCTCGAGTCGGGCGAGCCAGCTATCCAGCGTGGTGGGCAGACCGTCGTTGTCCATGGGCTAGCGCGGTGTGTCCTGGGTGCGTTCGCCGTCCTTCGGCTCCTCGCCTTGGACAGCATCGGCTTCGTCGCTGTGCGTCTGCTGCTCGGCCGTCTCCGGCGCGTGCTCGGCCTGGGCGCCTTCACTGTCTGCCATGGCCACCGCCAGGTCACGCTCGGCGGCTTCGGCGGCGTCCACCAGGTCGGGCTCACTGTCGTCGGCGATACCTACCGCAGGTTGATGGGTCAGCTTGCGCAGCACCCCACCCAGCCGCGAACGCATCTCGTGGCGATGGACGATCATGTCGACGGTGCCGTGTTCGAGCAGGAACTCGCTGCGCTGGAAGCCTTCAGGCAGCTTCTCGCGCACCGTCTGTTCGATGACCCGAGGACCGGCAAAGCCGATCAGGGCGTTGGGCTCGGCCACGTTGAGATCGCCGAGCATGGCCAGTGACGCCGACACGCCACCGAACACCGGATCGGTCAACACCGAGATATAGGGCACGCCGGCCTGCTTGAGGCGCTCAAGCGCGGCGGAGGTCTTGGCCATCTGCATCAGCGAGAACAGCGCTTCCTGCATGCGCGCACCGCCGGATGCCGAGAAGCACACCAGCGGCTGGCCCTCTTCGAGAGCGATAGTGGCGGCACGCACGAACTTCTCGCCGACCACGGCCCCCATGGAGCCACCCATGAAGGTGAACTCGAAGGCCACCGCGACCACCGGCAGGCCATCCAGCGAACCGCGCATGGCGATCAGGGCGTCGTTCTCGCCGGTGTCCTTCTGGGCCGCGGCCAGGCGGTCCTTGTACTTCTTGGAGTCACGGAACTTGAGACGATCCACCGGCTCGAGGTCGGCGGCGATCTCTTCGCGACCTTCCTTGTCGAGGAACCAGTCAAGGCGCTTGCGCGCGGTCAGGCGCAGATGGTGATCACACTTGGGACACACGTTGTGGTGCTTTTCGAGTTCGGGCAGGTAAAGCACCGACTCGCACTTGGGGCACTTACGCCAGAGACCGTCCGGAACGCTCGCCCGGCGGTCCTTGCGCTGAATGCGGCCCACCGAGGGCACAATCTTGTCTAGCCAGCTCATGTCAGAAGTCTTCCGTTGCTACGGTCGCCGGCGGTGGCCGACGACAGGGTCGAATCTCTTCCCCGATCGCCTCTCAGGCGTCCAGGGCCTGGCGTATCTCTGTCATCACCGCCTTCAATTCGGCGATGGCCTCGCGGGGAGCGTCACAGTGCTCGGCGATGCGTGAGACCAGGGCACTGCCGACGATGACGCCATCGGCAACCTTTGCCACTTCCGCGGCGGAGGCGCCGTCGCGGATACCGAAACCGACACACAGGGGCAGGTCGGTCAGTTCGCGCAGCGGCGCCAGATGGGCCGCCACATCGTCGGCGTTGAGGCTCGCCGAGCCGGTCACTCCCTTGAGCGACACATAGTAGAGATAGCCATGCGCGTGGGCGCATATTGTAGCGGCACGCTCTGGGGAAGTGGTAGGGGCGACAAGAAAGATTGGCGCCAAATCCTCGGCTTCCAGCAAGGGCCCCAGTTCATCGGCCTCTTCCGGCGGCATGTCCACCACCAGCACGCCATCGACGCCGGCCGCCCTCGCCTCCCGGGCGAAGCGCTCGATACCCAGGCGCTCGATGGGATTGAGATAGCCCATCAGCACTACTGGGGTGTCGTCGTCCTGACGCCGAAATTCGGCCACCATGGCCAACAGGTCGGTCAGGCGGGTGCCGTGCTTCAAGGCACGCTCACAGGCCTTCTGGATGACCGGGCCATCGGCCATGGGGTCGCTGAAGGGGACCCCGAGCTCGATGATGTCGGCGCCGGACTCTACCAGCGCGTGCATGTAGTCGACGGTCACCTCAGGGGTGGGATCTCCCCCGGTGATGTAGGGAACCAGCGCCTTGCGACCCTGATCGGCGAGAGAACGAAAGCGTTTATCGATACGAGACATGAAATTCTCTAGCTCCTACAGGTCGATTCCGTCGATCTTGGCAACGGTGAGGATGTCCTTGTCGCCACGCCCGGACAGGTTGACCACGATGTTCTGGTCCGGCGACAGGGTCGGCGCCAGCACCTTGGCGTGGGCCAGGGCGTGGGCCGATTCCAGCGCCGGCATGATGCCCTCGACGTGGGTCAGCTCACGGAAGGCCTCGAGCACGGCGTCGTCGTTGGCGGCCACATAGTTGACCCGGCCGACGTCCTTCCACAGCGCGTGTTCGGGTCCGACACCGGGGTAGTCGAGGCCCGCCGAGATCGAGTGGGTATCGCTGACCTGGCCGCCCTCGTCGGACATCAGGTAGGTGCGGTTGCCGTGAAGCACGCCGCGGGGCGCGCCGGAGGCCAGGGGCGCGGCGTGACGGCCGGTCTCGACCCCGTCGCCGCCGGCTTCGACGCCATACATCTCGACGCCGTCGTCCTCGACGAAGGGATAGAACAGCCCCATGGCGTTGGAGCCACCGCCGACGCAGGCGATCAGCGCGTCAGGCAGCTTGCCGAACTGCTCGAGCGACTGGCGCCGCGCTTCACGGCCGACCACCGCGTTGAAGTCACGCACCAGTTGCGGGTAGGGATGCGGCCCCGCCACGGTGCCGATGATGTAGAAGGTATCGTCGACGTTGGTGACCCAGTCGCGCAGCGCCTCGTTCATGGCATCCTTGAGCGTGCGGGTGCCGGAAGTCACCGGAATGACGTTGGCCCCCAGCAGGCGCATGCGATAGACGTTGAGCTTCTGACGCTCGGTATCGGCCTCGCCCATATAGACGTCACAGCGCAGGCCCAGCCGCGCCGCCACGGTGGCAGTCGCCACGCCATGCTGGCCGGCGCCGGTTTCGGCGATCACCCGGGGCTTGCCACTCTTCTTGGCCAGCAGCGCCTGGCCGATGGTGTTGTTCACCTTATGGGCGCCGGTGTGATTGAGATCCTCGCGCTTCAGCCAGATCTGGGCACCGCCAAGCTGCGCAGACCAACGCCGGGCGTGATAGAGCGGCGACGGCCGACCGACGTAGTGCGCCAGGTCATGGTCAAATTCGGCCTGAAAGTCGGGATCGTCCTTGAGGCTTTCGTAGGTGCGGCTCAGATCGTCCAGCGCAAAGCTCAAGGTTTCCGAGACAAAGCGACCTCCGTAGGCCCCATAGTGCCCCCGAGCGTCAGGCCATTGGGTCAGTTCACTGAACTTGCTCACGTCGGACTCCTTGCGGATAAACTGGCTGAATAAAAAGTCGGTGATGGTCGCTCGCTACCGGGCGTGGGGCCTGCTGCCGCGTCAGCGGCGGGCGTCGCCCTGCCCCACGGCGCGCATAAAGGCCTGCATGCGCTCTGGATCCTTGGCGCCCGGCGCGCTTTCGATGCCCCCGGAGACGTCGAGGGCGAAGGGCCTCACCCGGTCAATCGCCTCGGCGGCGTTGTCCGCCGACAGGCCACCGGCGAGGATAACAGGTTTTGCCAGCGACGACGGGATGCGCGACCAGTCGAAAGTGTCACCGGTGCCGCCGGGCACGCCTGGGCGATAGGCGTCCAGCAGCAGTGCCTGGGCGCCGGCGTAGGTGCGTTCGGCCTCGTGCAGATCGAGGCCGTCGCGCATTCTCAGCGCCTTTATATAAGGGCGCGCAAAGCGCTCGCAGGCCTCGGCGCTCTCGCTACCGTGAAACTGCAGCAGGTCGAGACACGGCAGTGCCCTTTCGATGGTCTCGTCGTCGGCATCGACGAACAGCCCCACCCGGGTGACGAAGGCCGGCACCCGCGCCGCGAGTTCGGCCAGCCGCCCCAGGCTGACCGCCCTCTTGCTGCCGGGCCACAGCACAAAGCCCAAGGCATCGGCGCCCAACGCCGCGGCGGCGTCGATATCCTCTTCGCGGGTAAAACCGCAGAATTTGACGCGGGTACGGTGCGCGGCAGCGATCATCAGGACTCCTTGTCCGCGGCGTGCGCCGCCGAAGCGCCGGCAGGTCCTTCAGCGAAACCGTCGCCGAGCCCGTCGGCAAGCCCGTCGACGAGCTCTTCGGCACGTACCGCCCTGCGCGTCTCGGCGATCGGACGTCCGCGGCGAAACTCCACCATGGGGCAGTCCGGTAGCGGGCGCTCACCCGTCCACTCCCCCAGGAAGGCCAGCAGATTCGGCCCCAGTGGCTCGGCGGGCAGTTGCCACTCGGGGTCGTACAGGGTGTCGACGAAGTGCAACCCGCAGCCTGGCGCCGTCACATCGCTCTGCTTGCGATCCTTGAGTGCCATCAGTCGCGCGATGTAGTCGGTGCCCTGCTCGCCCCGCCCCACCGTCACCAGCGCGCCGACGATGTTGCGCACCATATGGTGCAGGAAGGCGTTGGCCTGAAGGTCCACCACCACCAGCGGGCCGTGGCGGTGTACCTCGATGAAGTGCAGGTGGCGCCAGGGCGTCTTCGACTGACAGCCGGCGGCACGAAAACTCGAGAAATCGTGCTCGCCGACCAGCGCCTGGGCGGCCTCGTGCATGGCGTCGGCATCCAGCGGGTCGCGGCACCAGGTGGCGTTGGCACGCTCCAGCACCGGGCGACTCGGCTGGTTGAGGATGACGTAGCGATAGCGCCGGCCCAACGCCTTGAAGCGGGCGTGGAATTCGTCGGGCACCTCGCGAATCCAGCGGATCGCCACATCCCGGGGGAGGTTGGCGTTGCCGCCGAACACCCAGGCCTTCTCTGAACGCTCCACCGGCGGGTCGAAGTGGGCGATCTGGCGGGTCGCGTGCACGCCTGAGTCGGTGCGTCCGCTGCAATGCAACGTGATCGGCACACCCGCCACCTTGGCCAGCGCCTTCTCCACCGCCCCCTGCACCGACGGGGCCTGCTTGAGCCGCTGCCAACCGCAATAGTGGGTACCGTCGTACTCGACGCTGAGCGCCAGACGACCCTTGAGGGGGGTACGTTCATCGAGATGGTGAAAGAAGGACATACGACCTGCTGAATACAAGATAATCAATAGAGGCAACCAGATCCGCGCTCCACAGCCGAATCTGCACCGCTGGCGCTAGTCGGCCATTATCGCCTATCCGCGTCGCGGCAGCCAGCCGTGCGCACAACTGGCGTTTTTCGCGTACAAACCAGGACCGGCTCATTACCGTTTTTACCCCCCAGCCATGGCAGCGAACCCCGCATCACGACATCGTCTCAAATACCGCCCGATATCCAATGTAAGGAAAAACCCTTTTAGGCAAAAAAAAGACGAAAAGGTCTTTAAAAACCATCCCATATTTCGGGCATTCAGCCCCCCTCTGCCACCCTCTACTCTGAATCCCTTGCACCCGCCCATGAGTACAATGTCGCGATCTTTTTTCCTTGCATACGTTTAACAAGCCCCGCCTTCCCCAACGGCATCCATGCAAGGAATTATCCAATGAACTTCAACACCGATTCATCATTGAATCAGTCCACTGCCGCCACACTGCTGGCGCAGGACAGCACCACCCAGGTCACCGCCCTGGCGCTGCTGGATGAAGATGGCTTGCCCAATGGTATTCCTGGCGGCCCACAGGATGCGGCTGGCCAGGACACCGTGGCAACCGGCACCCTTGGCTATAATTTCGGTGCCAACGGCCCAGCCGCGACCCATCCCTTTCGCTGGGAAACCACCGGCCTTCCTTCACTGACATCTGGCGGCGAGTCCCTTTCCTATCAGGTTTCCACAAGCGGCCGGACCTTGTCCGCCTCTACCAGCGATGGCACCACCCTACTTCAGGTCAGGCTGACCGATCTTGCCTCAGGCAGCTACAGCATCTCGCTGCTCGGCCCGATCGATCATCCCGACGCAACCATCGAGAACAACCTGATCTTTTCGGTCTACTACACCATCACCGATGGTGACGGTGATAGCGCCACTGCACGCCTGGGCGTGGATATCGACGATGACTCGCCGACCACCACCGTTATCGCACCCTCGAGCCTGGAAGCCGGCGATACCGTCACCGGTACCTGGTCACAGCAAGGCGGGGCCGACGGCGTCGCCGATACCGTCGTCAACCTCCAGGCCGACGACAACGAGTATCCGCTCGGCACCCCGATCGATACCGGCAAGGGCATCTTGGTCGTCAACCCCAACGGCACCTGGAGTTTCAGCGCCGACAACGATGCCAGTGGCGCACTCGATTTCAACATCACCACCAAGGACGGCGACGGTGACAGCTTCAGCTCCAGTGCCCACATCGTCATCTCCGGCGGCAATGGGATAGGCCCCACCACCCCCGAGACGGATGGCAACTCTGCCACCGTGTCGCCCAAGGCAGTGGTCGATGAAGATGGCCTTCCCGGCGGCATCGCCGGTGGCATCAATGACTACCCGGGCGAACGCACCATCGCCACCGGCCGGCTACGCTACAACTTCGGCGATGACGGCCCTGGCGGCTTCACCTGGAGCACCGCCGGCCTGCCGGTACTGACCTCCCAGGGAAGCCTGGTCAGCTGGGCACTCAGCGCAGACGGACGCTCTCTTCTTGGCACCAGCGCCAGCGGCCAGCAGGTCCTCTCGATTGAACTGAGCGATCTTGCCGCCGGCACCTACCGGGTCGACCTGTTCAAGCCGCTGGATCACCCCCGAGCCGATGTCGAGAGCGACATCAACTTCAGCGTCGGCTACACCATCACCGACGCCGACGGCGACAGTGCGCAGGGCATCCTCCGCGTTACCGTGGATGACGACATGCCAGTGCCGGGCGACGATACCGCCACAGGCGACAACAGCGGGCCCATCACGGTTGACGTACTGGACAACGACAACTTTGGCGCCGATGGCCCCGGCGAGCTCACCAGTGTTACCGTCCAGGGCGGCCCGGATGTTGGCACCGCCACCATCAACCCCGACGGCACCCTGACCTTTGTTCCCAACCCTGGCTTTACCGGAAACGCCACGATTGACTACACCGCTACCGATGGCGATGGCAGCACCGTTACCGGCAATCTCAGTGTCGGAGTCGCGGACGGCGGCGGCACAGGCACAGGCCCCACCACGCCGGAAACCGATGGCAATCCCGACACCACGCCCCCCAAGGCGGTACTCGACGAAGACGGCCTACCTGGCGGCATCGCCGGTGGCATCAATGACGTGGCTGGCGAACGGCTCGCGGCGATCGGCTCGCTGGGCTACGACTTTGGCAGCGACGGCCGCGGCAGCTTTACCTGGAATACCGCCGGCCTCCCCGTCCTGACCTCCGGCGGCAGCCCGGTCACCTGGTCGCTGAGCGGCAATGGTCGTTCGCTGGTCGGCTTCAACAACGCGGGTGAACGTGTCATTTCCGTCCAGCTCACCGACGTTGCCAACGGCATCTACAAGGTGGTGCTGGCCAAGCCGCTGGATCATTCCAACCCCAGCGTCGAGAGCGACATCAACTTCAGCGTCGGCTACACCATCACCGACGGCGTCGGTGACAGCGCCTCGGGCACTATCGGCATTACCGTCGATGACGACACGCCAGTGGCCAACGCCGACGTCGCCACCACCGACAACGACGGCTCCGTCACCGTCGATGTGCTCGGCAACGACCAGTTCGGCGCCGATGGCCCCGGCGGCATCACCAACGCCACCGTCCAGGGCGGCGCGGGTGTCGGTACCGTCACCGTCAACCCCGACGGCACCCTGACGTTCGTCCCCCACCCGAACTTTGTCGGCAATGCCAACATCAACTATACCGCCACCGACGGTGACGGCAGCGCTGTCAACGGCAGCCTCAGCGTCCAGGTGAATGATGGCGGCACTGGCCCCACCACGCCGGAGACCGACGGAGATCCGAATACGGCGCCTCCCAAGGCGGTACTCGACGAAGACGGCCTGCCTGGCGGCATCGCCGGTGGCATCAATGACGTGGCCGGCGAACGGATCGCGGCGGTCGGCTCACTGGGCTACGACTTTGGCAGCGATGGCCCCGGCAGCTTTAGCTGGAACACCGCCGGCCTCCCCGTCCTGACCTCCGGCGGCAGTCCGGTCATCTGGTCGCTGAGCGGCAATGGTCGTTCGCTGGTCGGCTTTGACAACACAGGTAACCGTGTCATCTCCGTCCAGCTCACCGACGTTGCCAACGGCATCTACAAGGTGGTGCTGGCCAAGCCGCTGGATCATTCCAACCCCAGCGTCGAGAGCGACATCAACTTCAGCGTCGGCTACACCATCACCGACAGTGCAGGTGACAGCGCCTCCGGCAGTATCGATATCACGGTCGATGACGACATGCCGGTGACCAACGCCGACGTCGCTACCACCGACAACGACGGTTCCGTCACCGTCGATGTGCTCGGCAACGACCAGTTCGGCGCCGATGGCCCCGGCGGCATCACCAACGCCACCGTCCAGGGCGGCGCGGGCGTCGGTACCGTCGCGGTGAACCCCGACGGCACCCTGACCTTCACGCCCAACCCCGGCTTCGTCGGCAACGCCACCATCGACTATACCGCCACCGACGGTGACGGCAGCACGGTCGGCGGCAGCCTCAATGTCGCAGTCGCCGACGGCGGCACTGGCCCCACCACGCCGGAAACCGATGGCAATCCCAACACCACGCCCCCCAAGGCGGTACTCGACGAAGACGGCCTGCCTGGCGGCATCGCCGGTGGCATCAATGACGTGGCCGGCGAACGGACTGCGGCCACCGGCTCACTGGGCTACGATTTTGGCAGCGACGGCCCTGGCAGCTTTAGCTGGAACACCACAGGCCTCCCCGTCCTGACCTCCGGCGGCAGCCCGGTCACCTGGTCGCTGAGCGGCAATGGTCGTTCGCTGGTCGGCTTTGACAACACGGGTAACCGTGTCATCTCCGTCCAGCTCACCGACGTTGCCAACGGCAACTACAAGGTGGTGCTGGCCAAGCCGCTGGATCATTCCCACCCCGGTGTCGAGAGCGACATCAACTTCAGCGTCGGCTACACCATCACCGACAGCGTCGGTGACAGCGCCTCCGGCAGTATCGATATCACGGTCGATGACGACACGCCGGTGGCCAGCGCTGACAGCGCCACCACCGACAACGATGGCACCGTCACCGTCGATGTGCTCGGTAACGACCAGTTCGGCGCCGATGGTCAAGGCGCGCTAACCGGTGCCACCGTTCAGGGTGGCGCGACCGTCGGTACCGTCGCAGTCAACCCGGACGGCAGCCTGACCTTCACGCCCAATCCCGGCTTCGTCGGCAACGCTACCATCGACTATACCGCCACCGACGGCGACGGCAGCACGGTCGGCGGTAGCCTCGATGTCGCAGTCGCCGATGGCGGCACTGGTCCCACCACCCCCGATAGCGATGGTGACCCAACCACCACCAACCCCACTGCTGTCGTTGACGAAGATGGCCTGCCTGGCGGCATCGCCGGTGGCGTCGGTGACGTGGCAGGAGAGAACACCGTCGCCAGTGGCACCTTAGGATACAGCTTTGGCACCGATGGTCCTGCAGCCAACGGTGCCTTCACCTGGCGCCTTGCCGGCCTGCCATCCGATCTCGAGACCGCGGATGGTCGTGCGGTAACGTTCACGCTTGGCAACGCTGGCAGCACCATTGTCGGTTTGGCCAGCGATGGTAGTGGCGGCACCGAGCAGGTAATCACCATCACCCTGACCGACCAGGCCTCGGGCACCTATCAGGTGACACTGCACCAGCCGCTCGAGCACTCCCCGGGCAATGGCGAGAACGATCTCGGTTTCTTCGCTGGTTACACCATTACCGATGCCGATGGCAGCCAGGCAAATGGCTTCCTTTCGGTGGTGGTCGATGACGATACGCCCCATGCATCCGATGCCCAGGATGGGCTGCTGGCCTCAGGCACAGTCAACTTTGGCGATATTGCGGGAGCCGATGGCATCAAGTCCGTGCAATTTGGTGCCGGACTGAACGGGGCGGAGGTCAAGAGTGCCAGTGGCGGGATGCTGCTCACGTCTAATGGCGAGAGCCTGACCTACCAATTGAGCGGTGATGGCAAGACGCTGCAGGCCAAGACCGCTGGAGGTGACGTGGCGTTCGAGGTGAGTTTGGCGGCGGATGGTTCTACCTACGAGGTAGAGGTCCTCGATGATGAAATCCGAGCATTTGACGGTACCAGCACGCAAATCAGTGACGGCAGCAAACACATTGTGTTTGAGTTCGGAGACAATGGTTCCGGATCCGGGCATCGCTTCGTCGGCTTTGAGGGAACCGAGGGAGCAGCCGATGTTGTGGCATCCGCCTGGACTTACAATGGGCCTCATGCGTCCTGGCTGCGAACTGACGGGGATACACAGCTGGCTGCGGGCCACGATGACCTGACGGGCTTCAACGAGTCGGTTCGACTCGATTTCGTTGACAACCTCCGTTTTACCAACACCGAAGCAAGCTGGGATAACCATCGCGGAATTACCTATATCCGCCAGTTTATCAATACAGAAGCAACTTTTGCCGATATCGAGATCAGGGCCATTTCTTCAGCTTCTGATGGCACCGACACGAGCGGACATCCGGTTGCCGTCAGCGGTCAGGTGCTGGACCTTTCAAGGAGCGATGTTCGCTTCCTGGATAGTGCCGGCAATGACATCACCTCGTCGGTGACGATTGAGGAAAATGCCGATGGCACCCTCAACGTGAGAAGCATTCCCGTCGGTGCTCAGCTGGTGCTTACGACCAGCGAGGCTTTTGAAGCGATCGAGTATCGCGGTTTGGATGGCACCCGGCCATTTTCTGTAGGGGACTTTGTCTACGCCGAAGCGGAGAATGCACCGACACTGGCATTGCCACTGGCCGTAACGGATAACGACGGCGATACAGCCGACGGTACTCTGGCGCTGGCTTTGCCGGATGGTGACCAGCTACTCGTCGGCGGCAGCGGCGATGACAGCACCACCGGTGGCAATGGTGACGACGTCATTCTCGGTGATGCCGGCGGCACCCATACCGTGCTCGAACCTGCGCAGAACCACAATGTGTCCTTTATTCTGGACGTGTCACCAAGCATGGGGCAGTTTCTGGAAAACGGACAATCACGCTTCAAGGTGGCCATCGAAGCGCTACGAGCCCAGCTTACCGAACTGGCTTCTTTCGAAGGATCGATCAATGCCCAGATCGTGACGTTCGCTGGTAAGGTGGCTAACTCGATCGAGTTCAATGATCTGTCAGTAGCGGATCTGGACGACATCAATGCCTACCTGGATAGCAGAGGGGTTATTTCTGGAACCAACTATGAGCAAGCCTTTGTTGTCGCCAACGATTGGATGACGTCTGTCAGTCAGGAGGGCTTCAACAACGTTGCCTACTTCATGTCCGATGGAGACCCCGTATCTCATAACGCGAACGGAAACATTGGCGTCACTGATACAGGGGAAGGAAACGTCACCACCCTAGGTGATATTGTCAACTCTCTCGAAGGATACGATCCGCTGGCCGCTATCAGTCGGGTAGAGGCGATCGGGGTAGGCGACGACGCCAACCTTGAGGTATTGAAGGTTCTTGACAACACCTCAAGTGGTGGGTTGAAGATGGTGCCCACTCCCCTGGATGCCGGTACATCGGTAGGCGATGCGGAATTTCTTGCCACCTTTAATACGGGAGACACGGGAAGACTCGCATCCATCGATAGTTGGGCGCTGCAGACGGCTGATGGTGGAGTGACCATCGACAGTAGCTCGATCGGCACCTATCTACGCATTCGGGACAATGGCACGGGTGATGGCAGCACGATCGTCACCAGTGACGCTTTCGTCGTGAATGAACCTGCCGGTGTCAACCAGTTCTATAGCGTGTCATTTAACTTCGTGACCGACACCGCAAACGACCTGGAACAGGAAGGAAATATAAACGACAACTTCTCCTGGGAGCTGCAGACGCAAAATGATGAGGGAGGCTGGGATGCCGTTGCCACGGGGTTAAGATTTCGCTCGGGCAATATCAACAATAGTACTACTCAGATTGTGGCCAACGGGCTGGAAGGAGGAACCTATAGGCTACAGTTCGAGGTGGAGAACGCTAGAGGGGAGTTCTTCACGTTGTACGTTCAGGATATCTCGCTCGATCTTCAAAGCTACACAGACGACCAGCTTGTGCCAGCCGGTGAGGTGTCCATGATTGGCACCCCCGAGGAGTTTGCAACGGCGCTGGACGGTGGCTCGTCCTTCGATCAGCCGGCGGATCTCGGCGATGACGTTCTGGCCGGCGGTGCCGGCGACGACGTAATTTTTGGCGACGAGATCAACCCAGCGGGTGTCGGAGGAGAGAGCGGAAGTGGCTTTGCCGGACTGGTCGACTACCTGACCACGCAGAATGGCACCGAGCCCACCAGGGATGAGACGGCCGTCTTTATCCGGGACAATGTCGATGCCTTGGCCAGCGGATCGCGCAGCGATGGTGGTGACGATCAGCTATCCGGTGGGGCGGGCGACGACATTCTGATCGGCGGCGGCGGAAACGATCTACTACTCGGTGGTAGTGATAGCGATCTGCTGATCGGTGGTGGCGATAACGATCAGTTGACCGGTGGTTCCGGAGCCGATGTCTTTGCCTGGGGGCTGGATGATGCCGGTAGCTCGGCCACGCCGGCACGGGATACCGTGACCGACTTCACCGTCGGCGAGTTTGGCGTCGATGCCGATGCCGATCGGCTCGATCTTGCCGACCTTCTCCAGGGTGCCGACGAGAACAACCTCGCAGACTACCTGCAGGCCAACCAGGACGGAGACGACACCGTGCTGTCCATCAGCAGCGAGGGTAACCTCGCCGCCGGAGGCGGCAACGCTGACCAGGTGGTCGTTCTGATCGGCGTTCAGATGGGAGCAGATGGGGACACCTTCCTGCAGAACCTGCTCGACGATGGCCAGTTGAAGGTCGACTAGGCGCTGTCCGAAAAGTCGACGAGCGAAGGTTAGACAAGGCAAAAATCGGTGAGAAAGCGCAGTTTACGGGGTGTAAATGAGCATTTTGATCCGATTTTTAACGCCGTATTACCGAGCGCAGGCACTTTTCAGACAAGCCCTAGGGCAACGGAGGGAAAACGGGATGGGCGGCCCGCCGCCCACCCATTGACAACAACCTGATGACAAGCATTAGAAAGAACTGAAAATAGCGTCGACAAGTATGACCAGACCCACAATGGCTGGCCATCTCGTTCAGCCGGCGCTCAAAGCCTGAGTCCTGTTGTGTACAGGGTTCAGGCTTTTCGTTTCCGCATGAGGCGTTCGTGGTTGTCGCCATGGGTACACTGGAGGCAAGCCTGCTGCGACGGTTCCATCGTGGCGAACGGATTCAGGTGAATAACCTCGGTCTTCAGGATTCAGACGTAGCTCTCCAATTCGCACCCCCAGAGCAGAAGCAACCTCCGCTTCTTCGACACGGCCGCAATCGATTTCTCCTCGGGTCTGGGCATGACCGCGTTGAATGTAGCCAGCAGCCTCCTCCTTTCGATCTTCAAGACAAGGCGCGATGTACGAGATCGATGCTTTTTCCTCTAGTACATTGTCACACCCGTCACTATCGATCCCTCTTATGACAATGACATAAAAACCTCTCATTCTTGACATTTTTGCTTCTGACGTCTGCCTATACCACTGATTGTATTACTACCAAAGCATCCCTCCCCTAACCAATAGCCACCCCTTCCCATTAGGATAGATGCAGACGACTGGGTGCGGGGATTCTTACTTCAGCATACTCTTCCTATTCGCCAGAGCGTCGGATTCCCTGCAAACACCCTTCATCACTTACCGGCAAGGATTTTTACCATGAAGTCTGGCTTGGATAGTTTCGTTGCCGCGACCATCCTGTCGCCCCCGTTAGAGGAAGGCGACGATATCAGCACGGTCGCCAGTGTGGATGAGGATGGGCTTCCCGGCGGCAATCTCGAAGGCCCGAGCGACCTTGGCGGGTCTGCGACGGTGGTCACCGGCACCATCCCCTACAGCTTTGGCAGCCTGGGAGCGGCAGATTTCGCGCCCTTCTCGTGGTCGTCCAGCGGCCTGCCGAGCCTGTCGTCCCAGGGCGAAGCGCTACACTATGTTGTTTCACCCAGCGGCAAGACCCTGGCAGCCAGGACCCTGGACGGCCAGACCGTCTTGCACCTGACCGTTACCGATATCGATACCGGGGCCTATCGCCTTGCCCTGCGCGCACCACTGGATCATCCCATCACAGGTAACGAGGATGACCTGGCCTTTTCGGTCAAGTACACCATTCGCGATAGCCAGAACAATCAGGCATCTGCCAGGGTAGGCATCGTGGTTGACGATGACTCCCCGACAAATACCATCGATTCACCCGTCGCCGTGGACGCTGGCGACAACGTGACCGGCTTCTGGCGCCAGCGCGGCGGCGCCGATGGCGTCGATTCCACCAAGGTGACCCTGGCCGGTAGCACCACCGAGTTCGACCTGGATCAACGCATCTTTACTCCACAGGGAAGCCTGACGGTCAACTCGGACGGCAGTTTCACCCTGAACGCCAGCCCCAACATCACCTCAGACACAGAGCTGGTCTTTCAGATTGTCACCACCGATGGTGATGGCGATAGCGTGGCAAGCGAGGGTCGCATCAGCGTCAATGCAGCACTACTGTCTGACGATCGCCCAACGACGCCCTTGAGTGATGGTGACCTTGCAACCTCATCGCCACTTGCCTTGCTCGATGAGGATGGCCTGCCGGGGGGCGAGCCCGGTGGAATCGGCGACATACCCGGCGAAGCAACCGTCGCCATGGGCAACCTCGGCTACGACTTTGGAGACGACGGCGCCGGCGACGTTGTCTGGGAAACCCACAACCTTCCTGATATCCGGTCCGGTGGCACAAGGATCGACTGGCAGCCAGGCGCTGAGGGCAAGCAGCTGACCGGACTCGACGCCGATGGCAGGACAGCACTTCACGTCGAGCTGCTGGACGTGGAGGACGGTACCTACCGCGTCACCCTGGCTCGCCCGCTGGACCATGGTGGGGTCAATATCGAGGACAATCTGGATCTAAGCTTTGGCTACCGGATCACCGACAGCGACGGCGACAGTGCCCTGGGTGAGCTGCTCGTGCGCATCAACGACGACTCGCCGGTGAAGGGACGATCAAACCAGGACACTCCCGCAGCCGAGCCACTCGATATCGCCGAGCTTCTCGATGACGGCGAGAGCGCTGGCAAACTCACTGACCCCGCCATCACTCCCATCTTGGCCGATGATCCGAGTCCCTCGCCGATAACGGCGCAGACCTCTCTCGATAGCGAAATGGCGCCAACGATCAAAGACGATCTGCGCACTCTGCTGGAGGATACGACGATCCCTGCCGATATCTAAGGCGTGCACCAGAAGTGCCTTGGCTCATCGACCTTTCGAATTGTGCCTGACACACAGTCAGACCGTGCCCTGCAAGCAGGTCAATCGAGCGGTCCGCTTCGGGAGCGCTTTCTGGCGAGCAGGGTCGGCAGTATCCAGCCGGCTCATCAGCAGCCTGAGGCCTCGCTCGAATTCGGCCTTGCCGCCGTAGGAAGGGTGACGCAGGGCGACGACCTCGCGCTCGGGAAAGGCAGCCTGAGCGGCCAGGGTGCCCTTTCGCCCTACCCCAGCCACCATCGTCGGCGTCGAGTGGGCAGCGACCAGCTGATCCAGCCGCCTGAGCCAGTCGATGCCTTCGCGCAACTCTGCTGCGCGTGGCGCGCGGTTGCTGCGCGGTCGCGCTATTTGATGGGGGTGGAAGGGAAAGGCGTTCCACACCAGCGGCGTCAGCCCAAGACGTGCGAAGCACTCCCAGGCGATGGTGGCGGTGGCTTCGCTGCCGCCCTCCGGTACCAGGGCGAGGTGCGGTCTCAGCGTCTCGATAAAGGGATGCTTACAAGAACGCAGTAGTGCCGGGCTCGACAACGGGATTCCGGTCTCGCCACCGCCCTTGAAACCCAGTGCTTCGGCCACCAGCAGCAACCTGGGCCGTCCAGCCGCGGTCGTTTCCCTGGCGTGTTCCTGGATCAGCTCGAGATAGGCCGTCAGGTTGTCGGCCAATGGTTTATCGCGCCAGGGATTGGCAACGTCTGGCCCATCTGGCCGCCTGCGCAATCGCCTGACGAATGAACGAACGGTGGTCCTGCCCAAGCGCCCTGCTCCGCTGCTGATCGATCATGTAAATGACGCGATGGGCCCGCACATCAAGGCCCTGAACGACGTCGGGGC